>JBEKAU010000116.1:0-7321 GCA_050015755.1 Vulcanimicrobiaceae bacterium
CGGTTGACAAAATGAGCCTTCACGCCTAGACTGACCCGAGGAATTGGTTTAGCGCTAAGCTTTCTGCGCGGGCGCGCCCGATGCCTCACGGAGGTCTGCATGCACGCTCTTCTGCTCATCGCCCTGGTCGTCCACGTCTTCGCCGGTGCGTTCTGGTTCGGCGCCAGCGGCGTCGCGGCGAGGCTCGCGAACGGCGACATGCCGGGGCTGACCCGGGCCCAGCTCGGCGCCGGTGGCCTGGCGATCCTCGCCGGGGCGCTCGTAGCGGCAGCGCGCCGGGCGGCGGCGGCGCTGCTGGGGATCACCGTCATCACCATGGCAGCAGCGCCCTTCGCCTGAACGTTGACAGACTGACCGTCGGTCAGTCATCATGGCGCAGCGACCTCATGCCGATCCCCTCGCTGCTGCGTCATCCGCCCTACTTGCTCTACGTGGGCGCGCGCACGGCCTCGGAATTCGCCTATCAGATGTCGGCCGTCGCGATCGCTTGGCAGGTCTACACGCTCACCCACAGCGCGCTGGACTTGGGCCTGATCGGGCTGGTGCAGTTTGCGCCCTCGGCGCTGCTGACGTTCTATGTCGGACACGTCGCCGATCGCTACGATCGCCCGCGTGTGGTCCAGCTCTGCCGGCTCGTGTTCGGCCTCGCCGCCGCAATCTTGGCATGGGGTTCGTTCGCCGGCTGGCTGCGCGTCCCCGAGATCTTCGCGGTCGCGCTCGTCTTCGGGATCGCCGAGGCCTTCGAGAGCCCGGCACAAGGCGCGCTTCTCTCCGGCGTGACGCCGGCCGGTTCATTGCAGCGCGCGGCTGCCTTTGCGAGCGGCGCCTCGGAAGTCGCGGCGATCTCCGGCCCCGCGCTCGGCGGCATCTGCTACGCGATCGCGCCCGGCCTGCCGTACGCGGTCGTCGCCGCGATGTGGCTGATCGCCTCCGGGTTGAACGGTGCGATACGGCTCGCCCCGACCGAACGCAACGACGAACCGACGACGCTGCGCGACGGCTTTGCCGCGATCGGCTTCCTCCGCGCCAACCCGTTGATCTTCGGGACGATCTCGCTCGACCTGTTCGCGGTCCTGCTCGGGGGCGCGACCGCACTCTTGCCGATCTACGCGCGCGACGTGCTGCATACCGGAGCCTGGGGCCTAGGCGTGCTGCGCAGCGCGCCGGCGATCGGCGCGCTGCTGATGACCGCCGTCCTGACCCACACCGCAATTGGCAAGCGGGCCGGTGCGAAGCTGTTCGGCGCGGTGATCGCGTTCGGTCTGGCGACGATCGTGTTCGCGCTCTCGCACCTGCTGTGGCTCTCGCTGATCGCATTGGTCGCGCTCGGCGCGGCGGACGCGGTCAGCGTCGTCGTCCGCTCCTCGCTCGTGCAGCTGCGCACGCCCGACGCGATGCGTGGCCGCGTCGGCGCGGTCCACTATCTGTTCGTCAACGCCTCCAACCAACTCGGGCAGTTCGAGAGCGGTGTGACGGCGGCGCTGCTCGGCGCGGTTCCGGCCGCGCTCGTCGGCGGCGTCGGCACCGTCGCGGTCGCGCTGGTGTGGATGCTGCTCTTTCCCGCGCTGCGCACGGTCGACCGGCTCGAATGAGCGAACCGATCGCGCCGCGGCCGCGCACGAAACCGGCTGCCGTCCGCCGCGAGGAGCTGCTCGACGCCGCCCAACGCCTCTTCCTCGCGCGCGGCGTCGCCGCGACCAGCGTCGACGACATCGTCGCCGCCGCCGACGTCGCGAAAGGGACGTTCTATCTCTACTTTCCCTCGAAGGAAGCGCTGATCGGCGGCTTGCGCGACCGCTACGTCGCCGGTTTTCGTGCGACGTTGCGCGATGCGGTCGCACTCCGCCGGGCCGGCGATTGGCGCGGCAAGCTGCGGGCCTGGGTCGAGGGGGCGACCAACGATTATCTCGACCGCCTGGCGCTGCACGACGTCATCTTCCACGAGGCGCACGCCGGCAACCGGCATGGCGGCAACGTCGTCGTCGACGATCTCGCGGCGCTGCTGCGCGAAGGCGCCCGCGCCGGCGCGTGGTCGGCCGAAGACCCGCAGCTCACCGCGCTGCTGCTCTACCACGCGATGCACGGCGCGGTCGACGAGGCGGTCGGCGAACGCCCACCGGTCGATCGGAAGCGGCTCGTCGCGGCGCTGCTCCGCTTCTTCCGCCGCGCGCTCGCGGCGTGAGCGTTACAGGACGACGGCGAGCAGGGTGATCAGCGCCGGCAGCGCCTGAACGACCCAGATGCGGCGGGTCGCGGTCGCGCCGCCGAAGATCCCGGCGACCAGGACGCAACTCGTGAAGAAGATCGCGATCGGCGCGCGCAACGGTGCCGGCGCGAGCAGTGACCACACCAGTCCCGCGGCGAGGAAGCCGTTGTAGAGGCCTTGGTTTGCTGCCAGACTCTTCGTCGCGCGCGCGAACTCCTCGGTCATTCCGAACGTCCGCCGCGTCGCCGCACTCTCCCAGCGGAACATTTCGACAACGAGGATATACAGGTGCTCGAGCGCCAGCAGCGCGACGAGGACGACGGCGATGATCGACAACGTCAGAGACCCGTCTTGAGCACGTCGCTGAGGTTGTCGTGCAGCAGGTCGTCCGCGATCTCCGGGCACGCGGAGACGCGTTGTGGCGCCCCGCTTCCCGACGACGTGGTTTGCCAGCATTCGCCGGGGACGATCGCGCAGAAGCACGTCGAGATCGCGAGACGGCCGAACGCCTTCGCAAGGGGTAGCGCAAGCGTATCGCTGCGCACCGTGAAGAGCGACTTCGTCGTCCCCGGGGGCAGCACCGAGCCGACCGAGAGGCCGCCGAGGCTGAACTGGGCGTGGGCCGCCTTGCCACCCGAGCGCTTCATGAGATTGGGCCCGACCAGCGCATGCAGCACCGCGACATAACTGTGCTGCGGCTTGCCGTCGACCGTCGCGACGATGCTTCCCATCACCGCGGGACCCAGCCCGTCGTTGCTGAGCGTGAGCGTCATCGCGGGTGGGTTCAAGGTCGCCGTGGTCGTCACGTACGGCCAGACCTGCGCATTGAGCTGCTGTTGGATCACGTGCGTCTGCCACCATGACCCGGCGGTCGCGAGCGACGACATGAACAAGGCGCAGATCGCGATGAGCAGGTCGATGCGCAAGCCCTTGAGGATGCCCGCGCTGGTCGTCTCCGGCTCGTCGCTCATCGCAGCGCCGCCGCCCGGTCGTCGACCCAGTGGAGCGCGCGCCGACCGCGTTCGGCCTTCTCCAACGCATCGGCGACGCTCTCGCCGAGGACGGTGAAGTGGCCCATCTTGCGGCGCAGCGCCGCATGTGCCTTACCGTAGAGGTGCAGCTTGAGGTCGCGCTGGCGCAGGAGCTCGTCGAGGCCGCCCAGGGTATCGCCGTTCCCTTCGCCCAGAATGTTGACCATCACCGCCGGGAAGAATTGACGCGGCTCGACCAGCGGCAAACCGCAGATCGCGCGCACGTGCATCTCGTACTGGCTGATCTGCGTGGCGTCGAGCGAGTAGTGCCCGCTGTTGTGCACGCGCGGCGCGATCTCGTTGACCAGCAGTTCGTCGCCCTGCTGGAAGAACTCGACGCAGAACGTCCCGATGATCGCCAGCCGCTCGGCAATCGTCGTCGCGTACGCGCGCGCACGCGCCGCGATCGCCGGATCGATACGACCGGGAACGATCGTCGTCGCCAAGACGCCGTGGTCGTGCTGGTTCTCCGAGGTCGGGAAGGCGACGATCTCACCATGCGCGTTGCGCGCCGCGATGATCGAGAGTTCGCGATCGAACGGGATCAGCCGCTCCCAGATCAGCGGTTTGCCGTTGGCCTCGGCCCAGGCACGATGCAGGTCGTCCGGCGTGCGCACGACCCATTGGCCCTTGCCGTCGTAGCCGCCCAGCGTCGTCTTGAGCACGCCCGGGAACCCGATCTCCGCCTCGGCCCAATCGCGCTCTTCGGCAGTTCGCACCGGCGCGAAGTCGGCGGTCGGGATGCCGCACTCGCGCACGAACGTCTTCTCGAGGATGCGCTCTTGCGTGATCCGCAGTGCGGTCGAGCCGGGGTGGACGATACGCCGATCGGCTTCGAGCGCGAACACCGAGGCGAGCGGGATGTTCTCGAATTCGTAGGTGACGACGTCGGTGCGCGCGCCCAGCTCGCCGATCGCGCGCAGGTCGTCGTAGGCGGCCACGATCTGCTCGTCGGCGACCTGACCGGTCGGCGAGTCGGGAAACGGCTCGAGCGTGACGATGCGGAAGCCCATCCGCTTGGCCTCGAGCGTGAGCATCCGTCCGAGCTGCCCGCCGCCGAGGATGCCGATCGTCCGGATCACAGCGTGGTCGCCTCGACTTCGGCGGCGATGCGCGTGCGACGTTCGGCCAGCCGCTGCGCGAGCGCCGGGTCGGACAGCGCGAGGATGCGCGCGGCGAACAAGGCCGCATTAGCGGCGCCGCCGATCGCCATCGTCGCGACCGGGACGCCGGCCGGCATCTGGGCGATCGAGAGCAGCGAGTCGAGCCCCTTGAGCGCCTTCGACTCCACCGGGACGCCGATGACCGGCAGATCGGTCTTGGTCGCGACCATCCCCGGCAGGTGGGCGGCACCGCCGGCGCCGGCGATGATCACCCGCAGTCCCCGACCGGCCGCCTCGCTCGCGTAGCGGAACATCAGATCGGGCGTGCGGTGCGCCGAGACGACCTTCATTTCGAACGGAACGCCCAGCTCGTGCAACGTCGTCGCGGCCACCCGCATCGTCTCGAGGTCGGACGTCGAGCCCATGATGATGCCGACCAGAGGTGCTCCGCTCACGTTGCGGCGTTCGGGCCGGCCGGTAGGGCGCCCTCGTCGGGCGGGGTACGGTAGGGACGATGCGGTTCTCGCTCGGGGTCAACTACTGGCCGCGGCGCAGTGCGTTCGCGATGTGGCGGCGCTTCGACGCGGGCGAGGTCCGGGAGGACCTGGCCCGGATGGCGGAGCTCGGCCTGGACAGCGTGCGGTTCTTCCTGCGCTGGGACGACTTCCAGCCCGACCCCCACACACTCGATCGGACGATGCTCACCCGGCTGGAAGCGCTCGCCGACCTGATCGCAGAGGCCGGGCTGCAGGCGATGCCCACGCTCTTCTGCGGCCACATGAGCGGCGTCAACTGGCTGCCGTCGTGGACGCTCGACCGGGCCACGCCGGCCGGCCGGTTCCGCACCATCACCGAGCGCGGCGAATCGCCGTACGGCATCGGCGACTTCTATGCGGTCGGCGAGCTGCTCGACGCGCAGGTGCGCTTTGCGCACGCCGTCGGCGAGCGGTTGCGCGCACATCCGGCGGTGCTGGCGTGGGACCTGGGCAACGAGTTCAGCAATCTGCGTGAACCGGCGAGCACAGAGGATGCTGCGACGTGGAGCCGCGTGCTCGTCGACGCCCTGCAAAGCACCTCCGGCGTGCCCGTCACCGCCGGCACGCACGGCGAGGATCTCACCCTCGACCGGCGGCTGCGGCTGTCTTCGCTTTGCGCGCCGTATCCGTACGCGACGATGCACGGCTACAGCGTCTACAGCGCGTTCGCGCGCGATCGGCTCGATGCCGAGGTGGTGCCGTTCCTAGCCGCACTCGCCGCGGCGTTCGCCGGCAAGCCGGTGCTCTTCAGCGAGTTCGGCAACCCCGCGTGTCAGCCGGGCGCGACCTTGCCCTTCGCATGTCTCGACGAAGACGAGATGGCGACGTACTGCAGCCGCGTGCTGGAGCGGCTGCACGCCGACGGTCATCTCGGCGCATGGTGGTGGTGCTGGACCGACTACGACGACGCACTGCACGATGAACCGCCGTTCGACCGCGCGCCGCACGAACGTGCCTTCGGGATCCTGCGCAGCGACGGCAGCGCGAAACCCGTCGCGGCGGCGCTGGCGGCGTTTGCGCGCGAGCGGCGCACCGTACTGACCGCGCCACCCTCGGTCCTCGACGCTGCCGAAGCGCCATACTATGCCGCGCTGCCCGACGCGACGGCGGCGACCTATGCGACGTTTCTCGCTACAGTCGAGGAACGACGGCGCACGGTGCGGTAAGCCAACGCCGTGCGCGAAAACACCCTCAAGCGCCGGCTCGACGCCGGCGAGACCACCCATGGCGCCTGGTTGATGCTGGCCGAGCCGCTCGCCGCCGAGGCGATGGCGAGCGCCGGCTTCGACTGGCTGCTGATCGACATGGAACACGGCCCGATTCCGCTTGCCGTCGCCGCGACCATGGTGACGGCGCTGCGCACGACGGGTGCGGCGCCGTTCGTACGACCGCCGTGGAACGAGCCGGCACAAATCCAGCGCGTCCTCGACTTGGGGTGTTCGGGGATCATCGTGCCGGTCGTCAACACCGCCGACGACGCGCGCCGCGTCGTGCAAGACGCGCGCTTTCCGCCCTTGGGCGAGCGCAGCCGCGGTGCGGTGCGGGCCGCGCTCGCGTTCGCGACCGACGGCAACACCTATAGCGAACGCGCCAACGACGAGGTCCTCGTCTACGTGCAGATCGAGACCGACGAAGCGGTGACGAACTGCGAGGCGATCGCGGCGGTCCCTGGCGTCGACGGCCTCTTCCTCGGGCCTAACGACCTGGCGGCATCGGGCGGCAAACGCTGGCCCGACGTGTGGAAGCGCGATGAGGAGTACATGCGTAAGGTCGCGCACGTCGCGAGCGTCGCCAAGGCGGCCGGCAAACATGCCGGCATCCTCGCCCGCGATGGTGCGATGGCGGCCGAGATGGCCGCGCTCGGCTACACGTTCGTCGGTGTGTCGAGCGACATCAACTACCTGATGGGGACCGCGAAGCGCGAGCTCGACGCGGCGCGGCGCGCACCGGCATGAGCGTCGCGCTGATCACCGGCGCCTCGTCGGGGATCGGCAACGCGCTCGCGCTGCTGGCGGCGCGCGCCGGGTATCAGGTGGTCGCAATCGGTCGCAACCAAATCGCGCTCACCACCCTCGCCAACCGCGTGCGCACCGAAGGCGGTGAGATCGAGGTCGGCGCGTTCGACCTCGCCGATCCGCGCAACGCGAGCGCCGTCGTCGCGCTCGCGCACCGCGCCTTCGGCCCGATCGAGTTGCTGGTCGCGAACGCCGGCCAGGTCGCGGCCGGCCCCCTCTCGGCGCAGAGCGATGCGGCACTGCAAGCCCAGTTCGGCACCCACGTCATCGGCCCGGTCGCACTCGTGCGCGAAGCGCTGCCGGATTTGCGTGCGAACGGCGGTCACGTCTTTCTGCTCGGCAGCGGCGTCGCGCGCGTCCCCGTCGGCGGCCTGGGTGCATATCCACCCTCGAAGGCCGCACTGCGTTCAGCGGCAACGATCCTGCGCCG
>JBEKAU010000117.1:0-10166 GCA_050015755.1 Vulcanimicrobiaceae bacterium
TTCGCGCTCGGCGTCGGGTTGCCGCAGGGCTTGGGATGGCTCGGGGCACCGCCGCTGCTCGCGCTCGGGTTCTACGCGCTGCTGTGTCTGGTCTGCACGCTCGTCGTGACTGCCGCGCTCCGCGCGCTGTTCGCCTGGTGCGCGGCCCTCGCGGCGGTCGTGCTGGCCTTCGTCACCGCGTTCGTGGGGCCGCCGGCCTGCCTGGGTGCGCGCGACGATGCGCCGATCGCCGCCGCGCGCAACCGTCGCGCCCGATTCCACCGCGAGCGTGGTCCACCGCTCCTCCCCACGTTCGCCTAACTCGTACGTGTAGGGCGCGGGTGCGCCCGGTGGGAGGAGACATGATTCGCAGCTCTCGCGCGCTCGTGAGCGCGCTGGCGATCGTTGCCGTACTCGTCGGTGGGCTGCAGCGCGCACCGGCCGCGGAGGTGACGACGGGGATTCTCAGCGGGACGGTCAGCAGCGTCGAGGGTCATCCGCTGGCCGGCGCACTGGTGACGATCATGGCGCCGTCCGGGCGCTACCAGACGCACAGCGACGCGCACGGACGCTTCACGCTGGTCGGTATCGTTCCCGACACGTACGTCCTCGAGGTCGATGAGGACGGGTACGTGACGCTCACGCAACGCGGCGTGCTCGTCGTGGCCGCGCAGATCGAGCGTGTGAACGTTCGGCTCGTGGCGCGGTTGACGACGATCGGCTCGACCCGTGCCGGCGGCGCGGCCTTCGTCATCGGCTCGACGAGCGACACGTTCACGGTCGTGGGTGATGCAGCGCAAGCACAGACGCCGAACGAGAATGCCTCGGGGCTCGCGCAGTACAGTGCCGGCAGCGTGCAGGGTGCGATCGCCGGAGCCCCCGGGGTGGACTTCGACACCTTCGGCAACGCGGTCGTCCGCGGCGGCAAAGTCTCCGACACCGTTTTCGATTTCGATTCGGTGCCGATTCCGCAAGGCCTGATCGCCGAACCGGGCGGTAACATCGTCGGTGCGCAACTCTCCACGGTCGGTGTCGCCGCGACGACGGTGACGCTGGGCGGCTTCGGTGCCGAAAGTCAGAATGCGCTGGCCGGCGTCGTCGACGAGATCCCGTTGACCGGTACGTATCCGGAGAAGCAGACGCTCGAAGTGGGCATGGGAATCGGCAACCTGTACAACGAGCTCCGCTGGCAAGAGCAGTGGGCGACGCCCGACCTGCGGTGGCGCATCGCCTTCTCGACCGACCTGAGCAGCGAGTACTTCTCGTATGGCGACGGCCATACGTTCTATCCCTCCGAGATCGGGACGTACGGGCTCGCGCTGCAAACGCGCGGCCAAGTCGCGAGCGTCGGCAACGTCCACTACGCGCTCACCCCGCACGACGATCTCGGATTCCTCGCGATCGAGGGCGAGGCGAGCTACCAGCAATACGGCCTGCCGTATCCGGGCGAGACGTACGGCACGTTCTCGTATCCGGGACCCGGGAATCCGAATGCGCAAGTCAACTATGCCTCGGGCCTGCAAGGCACGTACGACATCCTCAAGCTCTCGTGGACGCACAGCGGCGCGCAGTCCGTCGCGCGCACACAGTTCTACCAATCGCAATATGGCACGCAGGCCGGTGGCCCGTTCTGGGACGACCTCTCGTTTCCCGACGGCGTCATCTCGCTGACCATGCATCAAGGCGGCCGCGAGAACGGCCTGCTCTACGACGTGCAGAACGTCTCGGACGCGCGCAACCAGGTCGACTACGGGATCGCCTACCGCGAGAACAACAGCTTCCTGGATCAAGTCGTCGACCCGGTACCCGAACTCATCACCTCGAACCCGACGCTGTTCACCGGGCTCGCCTATCTCGGCGACAGCTGGAACGCCGCGCCGGGGTTCGATGTGACGGGGACGGCGCGCTTCTCTCGTACGCACATCGATACCAGCGACGGACCGACCTACAACGTCGCCGCGATCGACCCGCACTTGGGCCTCTCCTACCGCCTCGGCAGCGACTACGCCGTGCGGGCGACGCTCGACCACACGACGGTCGCGCCGGTGCCGCTCGAAACCGACCGCTACGATAGTACCAATTTGGGCTCGAACGGGCTCCCCGCGTCCGACGTGCCGCTTGCGCCGGAGATCGCGAACGTCGAGGCGCTCTCGTTCGAAGGACGTGGCCGTACGCAGTTCCGTTTTACCTACTACGCAGAACACGAGAGCAATCGGATCGACGTGCTGCCCTCGAACTTCCGTTCGGCGATCCTCGCCGGCGAGAACCCGGACGGCGTCGGCGTGCCGACCAACGCCGGCGCACTGCTCGCGCACGGCGTCGAGTTGTGGGCGAAGAACGGCAACTTCACCCTCGACGCCAATTACATCCGCGGCTATTCCTCGAGCGCCTCGCAATTCGCCTACAACGGCCTCAACCCGGCCGCGATCGCCGCGAACGCGCTCGTCCCGCTCAGCTACGTCCCCGATTTCTCGGCGTTGTTCTCGTATGAGTTTCACGTCACGCCGCGGCTGCGCGTCTCGCCGGAACTTTCGTTCGAATCAGGCTACCCCTACGGCAACGGCACGATGATCTACGAGATCATCAATGGCAAGGTCGTGCTCGTGCCGAACGACAACTACGTCAACCCGGGCTACAACTACTACTTCTTGAAGAATCCGGGCGAAGCGTACAATGCCACGACGAACCCGTACATCGCCTCGCTGAACGACGGCGAAGGGCCGATGCCGAACTCGCTGCGGTCCGCACCGCAGACGCTCGTCTCGCTGCACCTCGAATACGACCTCTCACCGCGCTTGACCGCGATCTTCGACGTCGTCAATCTGCTCGGCACGTCGACACCGACGGCCTATCAGACCAACCCATACCTGATCGGTCCGCCCGGCTACAAGGGCACGACCAACCAGAGTTCACCCTACCAACAACGGTGCGAGCCAAGCCGTCCCGTGGAACTACGGTACGGCGGGGTACGTGCCGCAAGGGTATCCGCTCGCGCGTACCTTCGAGGTGAAGCTGCGCTACCGGACCTGAGAGGCAACGTCGCTGCGGGGGTACAGACAGGGGGATGATGTCTCGCCCCCTGGAGGAGTACGCCCTGATCGGCGACCTCCGCTCGGCTGCGCTGGTCAACCGTTATGGGTCGATCGAGTGGCTGTGTCTGCCGCGCTTCGACTCACCTGCTTGTTTCGCGTCGCTGCTGGGCAGCGGCCGGAACGGCTTCTGGCGGATCGCGCCGACCTACGGCGTCAAGGACGTCAAGCGCGAGTACCGGCCGCAGAGCATGCTGCTGCAGACGACGTACGTGTGTGAGACGGGGACGGTGCGCGTCATCGACGGGATGCTGCCGTGGGATACGGCGCCCCGCGTCGTGCGCTACATCATCTGCGACGAGGGCAGCGTGGCGATGAGCATGCGCATGCGCATTCGGTTCGACTACGGCCAGACGATCCCGTGGGTGCACCGCCGCGGGGGGGCGACGGTCGCGATCGCCGGCCCGGACGCGCTGGTGCTGCACAGTGACGTCGACGTCCACGGCGAGAACTTCTCCACCATCTCCGACTTCACGGTGGAGGCCGGCCAGCGGGTCGGATTCGACCTGGCCTACTTCCGTTCGTACGACGAGGCGCCGGGGCCGGTCAACGTGCGCGATCAACTCGAGCGCACCGACGCCTTCTGGCGTCAGTGGGCCAGCGGCTGCACCTACGACGGACCGCATCGCGAGGCAGTTATCCGCTCACTGCTGACCCTCAAGGCACTCTCGTATGACGGCATCGGCGCTGTCATCGCGGCACCGACGACCTCATTGCCGGAGCAGCTCGGCGGCGTGCGTAACTGGGATTACCGCTATTGCTGGTTGCGCGATGCAACCTTCGTTCTGGTCGCCTTCCTCAACGCGGGATACGAGGCCGAAGCCTACGCCTGGCGCGGCTGGCTGCTGCGTGCGGTCGCCGGCTCCCCGTCCCGGTTGCAGATCCTCTACGGCATCGGCGGTGAGCGGCACGTGCCCGAATTCGATCTGCCCTGGCTCGACGGCTACGCCGGCTCGAAGCCGGTGCGGGTCGGCAACGCGGCGAGCGAGCAATTGCAGCTCGACGTCTACGGCGAGGTCATGGACGTTATGTACCAGGCGCATCGCGCCGGACTGCGGCCGGACACCAATGAGTGGGCGCTCTCGCAAGCCGTTGTCGAGACGGTCGAAAAGCGTTGGCGTGAGGCCGACCATGGCCTGTGGGAAGTGCGCGGCGAGGCGCGCCACTTCGTGCATTCGAAGGTGTTGGCGTGGGTCGCCCTCGACCGCGCCATCCGCGCCGCCGAGGAGGGGGCGCTCGAGGGCCCGCTGGATCGCTGGCGCGCCGTGCGCGATGAGATCCACGCCGACGTCTGCGCGAACGGATTCAATGCCGAGCACAACACGTTCGTGCAGTATTACGGTGCGACGATCGTCGACGCGAGTGCGCTGCTCATCCCACTGGTCGGCTTTCTTCCCGCCGATGACCCGCGCGTGAAAAGTACGCTCGCCGCGATCGAGAAGTCGCTGCTGATCGACGGTTTCGTACGGCGCTACGAACAGCCGACTTCCGAGGTCGACGGTCTCCCGCCGGGCGAAGGTGCGTTTCTCGCCTGCACTTACTGGCTCATCGACAACTACGTCCTGGCCGGCCGCGACGACGATGCCCGCGACCTGTTCGCACGCCTGCTCGCCATTCGCAACGACGTCGGTCTGCTCTCCGAGGAGTACGACACGCGTAACCGCCGCCTGGTCGGCAACTTCCCGCAGGCCTTCTCCCACGTCGGCCTGGTCAACAGCGCCTTCAACCTCTCGAAGTGCAACGGTCCCGCGCAACAACGCGGCGAGGTCGTCGCCGAGCCACCGTAACGGTCCCTGCAGCTACGACCGGTGGCGCGCGAAGAGCGGCTCCGCGAACGGTTTGACGAACCAGGGGAGCGCGTTGCTCACATAGGTGTCGACTTTGCGGTTGTTGTCGCTGAGCGATGCGACGATGTAGGAGTGGCGCAGATCGAGGCGCAGGTCGCGCGGGATCGGAAAGAAGAGGACGATGTAGACGATCGCCCAGGTCGCGAGCAGCACCTTGAGGACGCCGATGATCGCGCCGCCGATGCCGTTGCCGATGCCGATGATCGGGAGCTTGGCGATGCGCGAGAGGACCGACGAGATCAGCATCAGGATGACGTAGACCAGGACGGCCAGGATGGCCATGCCGATGACGTGCGCGGAGCCGGGGCCGGCGTGCAGTGTGTGCTCGACCCATCCGTCGAGCGCGCCGTTGTAGCTGATCGCGGCCCACACCGCGGCCGCCAGGGCGACGAAGCCACCGATCTCCGCGACGAAGCCGCGCTTCCAGCCCTTCAACGCGAAGAGCAGGGCGAACGCCGCGACGACGAGATCGGGCCAGGTCACGTGCGGGGTTCCGCTCCGAACCGCTCGCGCAACCGTGCGACGATGCCGCTCATCGCCGCGTCGGCCTGCTCGTCGGTCAGCGTCGCCTCGCGACTCTGCAGCACGATCCGCAGCGCGAGCGACTTGCGCCCCTCGCCGACCTGCCGACCGCGGTATTCGTCGAACGGCCGCGCGTCGACCACCAGCGCCTCCTCGTGGATCGCGGCGACCAGCTCGCCCGCGTGGACCGCGAGCGGGACGACGACGGCGAGGTCGCGATCGAGCGGCGGGAATTTCGAGGGCGGGGTGTAGACCGGGACCCTGCGCGCCGGCAGCGTGTCGACGAAGACGGTTGCGAGGGCGGTCGTTGGCGCGACCTCGTAGGCGTGGGCGAGGCGCGGGTCGACGACCCCGACGTAGCCGACGACCTGATCGCCGACGTGCAGCGCCGCCGTCTTGCCGGGATGCAGCGAGGGATAGGTGCCGACCTCGACCCGCAGGTCGACGCCGAGCGTACGGCGCAGCAACGCGAGCACGTCGGAGGTGAGCGCGCCGAAGGCGCCCTCGTCACCGGCGCGCAGCGCGGTCAACTCGACCCGTTCCTCGGGCGCGCTCGCGTGGTCGGCGAAGACGTGGCCGAGCTCGAAGATGCGATACGGCCGCACCGCGCGATCGCGCGCGGCGAAGCCGAGCAGCGCCGGCGCCAGCGAGAAGCGCATCCAGCGCTGATCTTCGCTGAGCGGATTGGTGATCTCGACCGGCTGCGCCACCGCGACGCCGTTCTCGCGCCACGTCTCGGCGACGCTGCCAGGCTGCAGCGAGAGCGAGAGCATCTCGGTATAGCCGAGCCCTTCGAGCAGCCCGGCAAGGTCGTTCTCGCGATCGAACTGCGCGCTGTCGATCTCCTGTTGCTGCACCGGCGGGACGACGGCTTGCACGTGGTCGTAGCCGACGACGCGCGCGATCTCTTCGACCAGGTCGGCGGGGATCAGCAAATCACCGCGCCAGTACGGCGGCTGCACGCGCAGCCCGCCCTCGACGCGTTTCACCTCGCAGCCGAGCGAGGTGAGGGCGCGCTCCGTCTCCTCGGGCGAGACGGTGAAGCCGAGCAGCCGTTCCACCTCGCCGTCGGGGAGCGTCACCGGCGCCGGATCCGGCGCGGGCCGGCCGGCGGCGCGCGGCATGTGAATGCTCGCGCCTTCTTGTTCCAACAGGCGTGCGGCGCGCGCGGCACCGACGTCGGCGAGCGCGACCGGCAGCGACTTCTCGAAGCGCGATGACGCCTCGGTCCGCATCTTGAGCGCCGCGGCCGCGCGGCGGATGCGCGGACCGGTCCACGCCGCCGCTTCGATCACGACGTCGGTCGTCGTCGCGACGACCTCGCTGCGCAGACCGCCCATGATCCCGGCGAGCGAGGTCGGACCCTCGGCATCGCAGATGACGATGGCGCGCGGGTCGAGCGTGCGCACCTGGTCGTCGAGCGTGGTGAACGTTTCGCCGTCCGTCGCGTCGCGCACGATCAGGTGACCGCCGGCGATCCGGGCATGGTCGAAGAAGTGCAACGGCTGCCCGAGCTCGAGCATCGCGAAGTTCGAGATGTCGACGACGTTGTTGATCGGGCGCTGGCCGGCGAGAGCGAGCCGCAAGCGCATCCACGCCTTGGCCGGCCGCACGCGCAGCCCGCTCACGCGCTGGAAGACGAAGCGCTTGCAGTCGACCGTCTCGATGGTGACGCGGATGTCCTCGGGTCCGTCGGCGTAGCCGACACCCGACTGCGGCTCGCGCAGCCGCTTGCCGAACGCCGCCGCGAGCTCGCGCGCGAGTCCGACGACCGAGAGCGCATCGGGACGGTTGGGCGTCACCTCGACTTCGAGCACCGGCTCCGAAAGGCGGAACTGCGCGATCACGTCGGTCCCCGGCGCCAAGCCCGCGTCGAGCTGCAGGATCCCCTCTTCGAACCACTCGGCGGGGAGACCCAGCTCGTCGGCCGAGCAGAGCATCCCCTCCGAGTCGATGCCGCGCATCTTGCGCGGCGCGATTTCGAGGCCGCCGGCGAGCGTTGCGCCGATGCGCGCCACCGGGACGGTCTGCCCTTGCGCGACGTTGGTCGCGGCGGTCGCGATCGTCAGCGGCTGCTCCGCACCGACGTCGACCGTGCACAGCTGCAGACGGTCGGCATTCGGATGCGGCGTCACCGCGGTGAGCACGCCGACGACGACGTTGGTCAGCGTCGGCCGTGTCTCGACCTCGTCGACCGGGAAGCCGAGTGCCGCCAGCTTCGCGATGATCGCGTCGACGTCGGTCGGCAGGTCGACGTAGTCGCGCAGCCACGCCAATGGAACGCGCATGTTAGGACAGTCCCTCCGCGAAGCCGGGCTGGTTTTCGATGAACGCGCGAATGTCGTCGATGTCGTAGCGCTTCATCGCGATCCGCTCGAGGCCGCAGCCGAAGGCCCAGCCCGTCACCTGATCGGGATCGTAGCCGACCGCGCGCAGGACGTTGGGATGCACCATCCCGCTGCCGCCGATCTCGATCCACCCGCTGCCGCCGCAGGTGCGACACACGCCGCCCTCACCGTGACAGGCCGGGCACTTGACGTCGACTTCGGCCGAGGGTTCGGTGAACGGGAAGAACGAGGGGCGAAAGCGCACGTCGGCGTCGGGTCCGAACAGCTCGCGGCACATCCCGACCAGCATCCCCTTGAGGTGCCCGAAGTGGATCCCCGCGCCGACGAGCAGCCCTTCGACTTGGTGGAACATGTAGAGATGACGCGCGTCGACCGCGTCGCGACGATACGCCTTGCCGGGCACGATGACCGCGATCGGCGGCGCGTGCGCGCGCATCGTGCGCACCTGCATCGGCGAGGTGTGCGTGCGCAGCAGCAGATCGGGACGCAAGTAGAACGAGTCGAGCCCCTCTCGCGCCGGATGATCCGGCGGGATGTTGAGCGCGTCGAAGTTGTTGGCATCGGTTTCGATCTCGGGACCGAGCACGACGGCGAAGCCGTGGCGCGTGAAGTAGCGGCCGATCTCGATGGCGACCCGGCGCACCGGATGGAGTGCGCCGAGCTGCGCCGGCGGACCGGGGAACGTGACGTCGATCGTCTCGAGCAGCGAGGCCTCGAGCGCGCCGCGTTCGACGCGTGCTTGCGCCTGCGCGAACTGCGCTTCGAGCGCCTCGACCGCGGCGTTGATGATCTTGCCGGCACCGGCGCGCTCGGGGCCCGGCAGCGCGCCGATGCCGCGGCGCACCGCGGTCACCTCACCGCTGCGGCCGAGAAACGCGACCCGCACCTCGTCCAAAGCGGCGGTCGTGCCCGCGGCCGCGACGGCGGCGTCGAAACGCGCGCTCAGCGCAGCGAGGTTCGCTTCGAGTTCAGTCATGCTCCGTCCATGAGAAACGCCCGATCCTGGTGGACCGGGCGTTCGTCGAGTTCGTTCTCGAGAGGGGCGCGTCCGCTTCGGGACGCAAGCGCCGTCAGCCGGTGGGCGACGGATGCAGGTGCCGGTACATCAGGTATGCGCGGACGTTGCCAGTGGTGGCAAACAGTTTCCAGAAGACTTCGGAAGTGCGCATGGCGTCGGCTTTCCCTCTCCTGTTCTGCGGGTGCTGGCGCGGTGGAAACCGCTACCGTGGCGCGAGTATAGCACCGGTCGAAATGGCCGCCAAGTCTTGACAGACAAGGCTTTTTCGGCGACTTGACAGCCTACTTGACACGCGCGGCCTCGTACAGGACGATGCTGCCCGCGACGGCCGCATTCAGGCTCTCGGTCGCCTCGCGTTGCGGGATGCGCACCGCGCGGTCCCAACGCGGCAGCCAATCGCGGACCCCACGCCGCTCGTTGCCGACGGCAAGGACGGCATTCGCCGGAATGCCCACGACGGCCAGGTCCTCGCCGTCGAGGTCGGTCGCGACGACCTGACGCTCGGTTGCTGCGGCCAACGCCAGCAGCTCCTCCGCCTCGACGCTCGCCACCGGGAGGCGGAAAATCGAGCCCATCGCGGCGCGCACGACTTTCGGCGCGTATGCATCGGCGCCGCCGTGGCCGAACAGCACCCCGGCCGCGCCAAAGGCCTCGGCCGAGCGCACCAGGGTGCCGGCATTGCCCGGATCGCTGACGCCCGCCAGCAGCAGCACGACGCCGGGGCGGGCCAGGACGGCGGCCGCGTCGTCGGCGGGGAGATCGAAGACCGCCACCAGGCCACTGGGGGTCTCGACGTCGGAGAGCCGCGCGATGACCCGCTCGGGGACGAGGTGGATCGGGACGTCGGCGGCCTCGTAAGGGGTGACATCGAAACGAGCGAGCGCCGTGTCGGTGATGAAAATCTCGCGGGGGCGGATCCCGCTGCGCTGCGCCTCTTCGAGCAAGGTCGGGCCCTCGGCGGCGAAGCGCCCGGCGGCCCGGCGGCCACGCGGGGTGCGCAGGTCGCGGACCGCCTCGATGCGGGGATTCTGCGGGCTGAGCGGGGTCGGCACGCTCGCGGTTTCCCGCTGACGCTGGGGACCCCCGCCCTTGCGGCCGAAGAGCCTCGGGTCGTGAAGGACCCCCGTCTGCCCGAGATCGCCCTGCTGTTCGTCATCGCGCTCCTGATCGCCATCGGCGCGCAGCCGCTGCTGCACGTCTTGGCCGTCAATCGGCTGTTCGGGACGTGCCTGCTGCTGGTCGGGCTGATCGCGGCGCTGCTGGCGATTCGCCGCGCGTACGACCCCAGCTCGCCGACCGTGCGTGCCGACGTCACCAAAGGTGTCGCGTACTGCGTTGCGGTCGCCCTCGCGCTGGTGACGAT
>JBEKAU010000118.1:0-7274 GCA_050015755.1 Vulcanimicrobiaceae bacterium
CGAACACCAGGATCAGTGAGGTGCCGGCGACCTGCGCGGGCGGGACGTCGAAGGCGAGTCGCAGCAGCGGTACGATCAAGAAGCCGCCGCCGACGCCGACCAGCGAGCCGATCACGCTCGCGCACAGGCCGCTCGCGAAGAGCGCGAGCGCGGTGAGGGCGGTCAGTGGTCTGCGGCGATTGCCGCTTCGGGCAGGTTGTCGGGATCGAGCAGGTTCGAGGGGTTGGGCTGACCGGGCTCGAGCAGGCCGACGACCTCGAAATTGCGCAGCGGCAAGACCTTGCCTTTGACGAAGACCGGCGTGAGTTCGTTGACGACGAAGCGATCCTTCACTTCCTCGTACGTCGACTCGCTGATGATCGTCTGGCCGCCCTTGGCGACGTTGTAGAGGCGCGCGGCGGTATTGACGTTGTCGCCGATGACGGTGTAGTTGAGCCGGTCGCTGGAGCCGAGGTTGCCCATCACGACCTCACCGGTGTTCAGGCCCATCCCGACGGTGAAGATCTGGCGTCCCTCTGCGCCCCATTCGGCCATCATCTCGAGGATGCGCTGCTGCTGATCCCACGCGTTGCGGACCGCGTTATAGGCATCGTCGGGGCCGGGATTGGGCGCCGAGAAGACCGCCATCAGGCAGTCGCCGATGAACTTGTCGACGTAGCCGCCGTACTGGAACACGATCTTGCACATCTCTTCGAAATACTCGTTGAGCTGGCCGTAGATCTGTTCCGGGGTCATCTTCTCCGACATCGCGGTGAAGCCGCGGATGTCGGAGTAGAAGATCGTCACCTTGACGCGCTTGCCGGAGAGGTCGAGCGCTTTGAGCGGGTCGTCGTGCGAGAGCATCTCGTCGACCAGCGCCGGCGAGACGTGGCGGCCGAACATCTCGCGGATGACGCGCTTGTCGGCGCCTTCGGTGATCGTCCGGTAGAGGGCGACGAACAGCGCGGAGAGGACGATCCCCAGGTCGACGTGGATCAGGTCGATCCAGTGCAGGGTCGCGCCGAACAGCCAGATCGCGAACAGCGAGTAGAGCACGACGATCGCGAGCGCGACGCCGACGCCGACGCTGGCCCGCAACTGCGTGACCGCGAAGCCGACCAAGAGCGGCAGGATGATGATCAGCGCGATGTCGACCCACGGCGGAACCCGCGTGATGAAGTGGTTCCGCATCAGCTGATCCATCAGCCGCAGGTTCGAGAAAACCCCAGGGTAGCGGCCGTTGGGGGTGACGATGTAGTCGCCCAACGCCTGGGCGGTCGCGCCGACGACGATGACGTTGCCGCCGGCGAATGCTTTGAGCGTCGCATCGTCGAGCTTGAGCAGATCGACGAACGAGATTGCCTGGAAGAACGTCGCCGTCTCGTCGACCGAGCCGGTCCGCGTCGTCGGGCCGCCGCTCTGGTTCCCGTTGCCGATGTCGACGAACTCGTGCGTCTTGAACGGCAGCATCAGCATCTCGCCCTCGCCGTCGAGCGGGACGGTGTTGCCGGCGAAGCGCGCGTGCCATGGGTCGACGGGCTCGATCTTCTGACCGAGATACTGCTCGACGGTCGCACCGGCCAGCGACGGATAGTCGGAGCGCACGCCGGTTTGCGAGGTGGCGGTGACGACCAGCGGTTGGCCGACGAGCCAGCCGCCCGGATTGTCGACGGTCGTCGAGCCGAGCTGCACCGCGGCCGATGCCAGCACGGGCGGCGGCTTCTCGGCCTCGACGAGGATCCCACCGCTCGTCACGCCCAGCGCGAGGCCGAGCACGGTCGGCTGCACGCGCATCCCGGCCGCGAAGGCGGCATCTTGGCGCGGGTCTTGCGTCGGCTCGAAGAACGCGGCGTCGAAGGTGACGATCTTCGCGCCGGCCTTGTGCAGCCGGCGCAGCAGCGTCCCGTAGATCGTCCGATCCCACGGGAACTGCCCCAGGCCCGGATTGCGCGGATCGGTCGGCGGATTGAGCGACGGCTCGTCGATGGCGACCAGCCGCAGGTGCTCGTTCTCGTCGTCGCGGTCGGGAAAGTGGAAGACGTTGGCCAGCCACGCATGGTCGTCGACCCAGAACTTGCCGTCGTTGACCGCGACGAAGTCGCCGACGCTGTTGACGTTGGCGAGCACGTTGCGCGGCAACAAGAACAGGGTCAGGCCGATCGCGATCGCGATCAGGGAGAGGACGAGCGCGACACCGAGGACCCGTAACCGTCGGATGCGCATCGTCCCCTACCTCACTCGATCAGCTTTGGACGCGGCCGATGTAGCGGCGATCGCGCGTATCGATGCGGATCACGTCGCCAGGGTTGACGAACAGCGGGACCTGGACGGTCGCGCCGGTCTCGAGCTTGGCCGGCTTCGTCGTACCGGTGGCGGTGTCGCCCTTGAAGCCCGGGTCGGTCTCGTCGACGCGCAGTTCGACGTGCGCCGGCAGCGCCGTGCCAATCGGTGTGCCGTCGTGGAATTGCACGTCGATCTTCATCCCGTCCTTGAGGAAGTCGGCCGGGTCGCCGATCAGCTCGCGGTCCAACGTGAAGTTCTCGTAGCTCTCGTTGTCCATGAAGTGGT
Organism: Vulcanimicrobiaceae bacterium; assembly: GCA_050015755.1. Classification (GTDB taxonomy): domain Bacteria; phylum Vulcanimicrobiota; class Vulcanimicrobiia; order Vulcanimicrobiales; family Vulcanimicrobiaceae; genus Vulcanimicrobium. The sequence goes on from JBEKAU010000118.1 coordinate 2,548, forward strand.
AACCGTCGGCATCGTTGTAGAGCATCTGCATCTCACGATTGTCGACGGTGGCGCGTTCGAGCTTCTCGCCGGCGCGGAACGTGCGCTCGACGGTGGCGCCGCTCTTCACGTTTTTGAGCCGGGTGCGCACGAACGCCGAACCCTTGCCGGGCTTGACGTGCAGGAACTCGATGACAGTCCACAACTGCCCGTCGATGACGATCGTGACGCCGTTTCTAAAGTCGTTGGACGAGATCATGTCCGCTTCGCCTTCAGCAGCGAGAGCCGGTTTTCCGTCCCGTGGCGTAAGCGGTCGAGGTTTTCGCGGTGCCGGGCGATGATGAGCAGTGCCGAGACGACCCCGTACACGACGCCGGTCCAGCCGAGCCCCAGCCAGAGGATCGCGCCCATCGCGACCGCGCCCAGCATCGAGCCGACAGAGGAGAATCCTGTCGTCAGGACCACCACGGCCCAAATCGCCGCGAAAGCGAGCCCGGCCGGCCACCACAGCGCGAACAAAGCGCCGAAATAGGTCGCAACGCCCTTGCCGCCGCGAAAGCCGATGAACGGCGACCAGCAGTGACCGACGATCGCGGCGAAGGCGGCCAGCGCCGCCGTGATCGGGCCGCCCAGCGCGAACGCGGCGAGGGTCGGGGCGAAGCCCTTGAGGGCGTCGAGCGCGAGCACCGCGATCGCGCCGCGCCGCCCGAGCGTGCGCAGTGCGTTGGCGGCGCCGATGTTGCCGCTCCCGGCACTGCGGATGTCGGTGCCGTAAAACGCGCGCGAGACGAGCACGCCGAACGGGATCGCGCCGACGAAGAACGCGACCACGACGGTGCCGATGCCGATCGGAACGGTCACTTGTCGTCCCCTTCGCGACGGCTGCGGAACTCGAGCGTCAGCGGAACACCCTCGAAGTCGAACTCGCTGCGCAGCGTGTTCTCGATGAAGCGCCGATAGCTCGAGGGCACCAGGTCCGGGTCGTTGACGTGGAAGACGAACAGCGGCGGGTGCGTTTGCGCCTGGGTGCAGTAGAGGATCTTGAGCGCCTTGTCGGAGTGGATCGGCGGCGGATGGGCGAGCACCGCGTCGCGCACCGTGGTGTTGAGCTTCGCCGTCGGGATGCGGCGGTCGAGGTTCTCCGCGACGTGTTCGACGATCGGCATGAGGCTCTGCAAACGCCGCTTCGTCTTGGCTGAGAGGAACGTGACCGGCGCGAACGAGGCGAACGGCATCTGCGCGTGGATCTCGTTGGCCAATTCGTTCTGGCTGTACTCGCCCAGCTCGCGCACGAGGTCGTATTTGTTGCCGACGATGATGAGCGCCTTGCGCTCTTCGAGCGCGAGGCCGGCTAGCCGGCGGTCCTGGTTCGTCGGGCCCTTGAGCGCGTCGATCAGCAGCACCGCAACGTCGCAGCGCGCGATCGCCTTGAGCGAGCGGAGCGAGGAGTAGTATTCGATCGAGCCGTGCTTGGTCGCGGTGCGGCGCACGCCGGCGGTGTCGATCAGCCGGAAGTCGCGGCCCTTCCAGCGGAAGAGGGTATCGATCGCGTCGCGCGTCGTTCCCGGGATGTCGGAGACGATCGTGCGTTCCTCGTCGAGCAGCGCGTTGAGCAGCGAGGATTTGCCGACGTTCGGCTGGCCGACCAGCGCGATCGCGAGTTCCGGTTCCATCGGTTCGCCGGAGTCTTCGGGCGGCAACTTCTCGACGATCAGGTCGAGCAGATCGCCGGTGCCTTCACCGTGGATCGCCGAGACCGCGCACGGTTCTCCGAAGCCCAGGCCGCTGAACTCGGCGTGCACCGAGGCGAGCGCTTTCGGCGATTCGACTTTGTTGGCGACGAGCAGCACCGGCTTGCGCGTACGGCGCAAGATGTCGGCGACGTCGCGATCGACGCCGATCAAACCGTCGATCGCGTCGACGACGAAGACGATGACGTCGGCGTCTTTCGCCGCCGACTCCGCTTGCGCGCGCGTGCCGAGCGCGATTTGATCGCCCGGCTCGATCTCGGTCTCGATGCCGCCGGTGTCGACCAGCGTGAAGGTGCGGCCGCGCCACTCGGTCAGCGCATAGAGGCGATCGCGGGTGACGCCCGGCGTGTCTTCGACGATCGCGAGCCGTTGCCCGACCAGACGGTTGAATAGGGCGCTCTTCCCCACGTTGGGGCGACCGACGACCGCGACGGTCGCCGGTCTGAGCCGCAGGGGAGGTGCGAGGGCTTCGGCCATGACCGCCCAAGCTTCCATCGATATGCTCCGTCGCCTCGCGGCAGTGGCCGCGTGCGCCGTCTTTCTGGGAGCGGTCCCGGCCGGCTCGCTCTACATTACAACGCTGCCGAGCGGGGCGGATGTCTGGGTCGACGGGACCTACATCGGCCGCAGCCCGGTGGTCCTGGACGCGCTCAGCGGCGGCCACCACGCGGTCGCCCTCGCCAAAACTGGGTGGACTACCGAGCAGCTCGACGTCGTCATCGCGACCGGGCAGACGACCCTCAGCTCGATCCGCTTGCGTCAGACCGGCGGTCTACGGCCGGCCGGCGGCAGCATCGCGCTGCGCGGCGAGGCGGCCGACGAGGTCCGCCTCGACGGTCAGGTTATCCAACCCGGCAAGGACGGGACGTATCCGGCCTCGGCCGGGACCCATGAACTGGTGGTGCGGACCGCCCACGCCAAGATGAGCCGCGCGGTGACCGTCTGGCCCGACACCTGCACCGACGTCGTCCTCGTCGCTGAGGTCGCCCCGCCGCGGCCGACCGTCGTCGCGCCCGCCGATGACTATCTACCGCTCGACGCGATCTCGGTCGACGGCGACAAGGTCGTCCTGCGCCACGGCGGCCACGAGGTGGTCGGGCGGCTCGGCGCCACCACCTATCGGGTGGACGGCAAGACGGTCGACTACGACACCGCCCCGACCGTCATCGGCTCGCGGCTCTATCTGCCGCTCGAGCTGCTCAACATCTTCGTCGGCGGCAAATGATCGCCTGACGTCGAAGCTCGGCCTGTCGTGCCCCAGATTTATATCGAGACCCACGGCTGTCAGATGAACGAGGCCGACTCGCAAGAGGTGGCTCGCCGCGCCCTGGCCGCCGGCTTCACCCTGGCCGAGCGTCCCGAAGACGCCTCGATCCTCGTCCTCAACACGTGCACGGTGCGCGACAACGCGGAGAAGCGCGCCTACGGCCGGATCGGGCACTGGAAGGCCGTCAAAGACGCCGACCCGACGGTGAAGGTCGTGGTCACCGGGTGCTTGGCCGAACAGGACCGCGACCGGATGCAGCGGATCGCGCCGCACGTCGACGGCGTCTTCGGCACCCGCGAGCTGGGCGCGCTCGGCGATGCGCTGGGGGCCTGGCGTGCCGAGTATTCCGACGAGGAGTACACGCCCGAGCGCGAGATCGAGACGATCCTCGGCGGCGCCGGCGAGGGGATCCCGGGTGCGTACGACCACCTGCGCGGGTTCGTCAACGTCCAGCGCGGCTGCTCGTACTACTGCACGTTCTGCATCGTGCCGCACGTGCGCGGCCGCTTCGATCATCGCCCGATGTCCGACATCCTCGCCGACGTTCGCGCGAAGACCGCGCTCGGCGCGCGCGAGATCACGCTGGTCGGCCAAACCGTCAACGCCTACAAGGAACCGGCGACCGGTGCCGATTTCGCCGACCTGCTCGAAGTGATCTGCGCGCTCGACGAGGTCGAGCGGGTGACGTTCGTTTCTTCGCACCCGAAGGACATGACCGAGAAGCTCGGCCGCGTCTGCGCGACGCTGCCGAAGATGAACCCGCGCTTCCACCTCGCGCTGCAGTCGGGTTCGAACCCGATGCTGCGCCGGATGAACCGCAAGTACACGATCGAGGAGTTCCTCGATCGGGTCGGGACGTTCCGCACGCACAACCCCGCCTGGGCGATCACGACCGACCTCATCGTCGGCTTTCCGGGCGAGACGGAAGAAGACTTCCAGCGCACGCTCGACGTCTGCGCCACCGGGCTGTTCGCGCAAGCGTACATGTTCGTCTACTCGCCGCGGCGCGGGACGCCGGCCGCGGTATGGCACGAGAAGAACCCGGTGCCGAAGGACGTCGCGCAGGACCGCTTCAAGCGGCTCGTCGCGGTCGAGGACGACGCGGTCGTCGCGTACCACCGGCGCAAGGTCGGCACGACCGTGCGCGCGCTGGTCCACGGCATCTCGCGCAAAGACCCGGCCAAGCTCAGCGCCAAGACGATCGACAACGTCACCGTCAACTTCCCGATGATCGAGGCCGAACCGGACGTCGCGCACCCCTGGGTCGACGTCCGCGTCGAGAGCGCGTCGGTGTGGGGTGTGCGCGGCACCTGTATCGGCCGCGCGGCGCACTACGACGGCGTGGCGACGCCGGCGATTCTGGTGAGCCTGTTATAGTATCAAATGGTCGATGTCAGCGGTGCGGACATGAGGCGTGCGTTTTTCTGTCATGTCGCGCTTGGCTCGACATCGCAGGCGAAAACTAGGTCGCATGACCTCTTGCTATTCTACGCTATCGAAACGGGTTGCAAGTATCTCTTGATGCTAAAGCACGGGGCTCGAATAATGAGCACGCCGGGCGTGCACAATATCAGTCACCGTCTGGACGAAGGACTCCAAAAGCTAGGCATTCCAGTCCGGGCGGCATTCAGTGCGGTCGAGACGCAGGAACATCCGCCAAGACGCATCCCGCCAGTCAGGCTCCACGAAGCATTTCGCTACGGTGTGATCTTGCAAGACGTTTCGAGTTA
>JBEKAU010000119.1:0-7264 GCA_050015755.1 Vulcanimicrobiaceae bacterium
GACTACGAGCAAGCTGACCTCGCCCCGGGCACCGGCCTACAAGCTGGAAATACTCCGGCCAACCGCATCCTTTTCACGCAGGGCACGGCCGGCTCGCTCTACCAGAGCCCGACCAGCAACGACTACGACTACGACACACCGGCATGGTCGTCTCCCGCTCCCGCCTTCGTCGACGTGAACGCGACGCCCGAGGCGGTGACCGCGACCTCATCGCTCCAGCACGTCGGCCTCTACGCCGTGCCGCCGCCGGGGGGAACCCTGAATGGCTGGCCCACGCCGGGCCCGTCGTACACCTATACGCCGACGGCCTCATTCCCCGATTTCAGCTGGTATTCCCAATACGGCTACTCGGCCGTCATGGCGATCTCGTACGACGGTTCGGCCTCGGCCGGCGGGATGATCGTGGTCAGCAACGACCTGAGCGCGACGACGCCGCTGATCACCACCCCGTACACGTCGACGATGACGTACTACGTCGCGTTTGTCGGGGCGTCGCCGACGGCGCTGACCCTCGAGACGAGCGCGCTTGCGAGCGACCATACCGGCACCGTGACCGGTTCGGACTTCGAGGCAGCCTACGAAGGCATGGAGGCCGGCAGCACCACCGGTTCCGCGGACGGGAACTGCGATTCGGGTGGCACGACGCTCGCGACCATCGTGACAGGCACGATGAACACGACGACCTGGACCCAGCCCTTCACGGTGACGGCGACGACGGCCGGCACGTGTACGTTCTACCTGAGCGACACGTACACCGGACGGCCCTCGCAACAGGTCACGGTGACCATCCCCGACTAACGCCGACCCGATGGACACGAATCGCGCGACCTTCCTCGCCGCAGCCACGGGCACGGTCGCCCTCGCCGCGACCGGCGGCGAGGCGCAAGCCGCAGGGACCTACGACCGCCGGGCGATGGAGGCGATCCTCCACCGCTCGGCGCGTCACCGCCACATCATCGGCTCGCCGCGCCTCGACGGCATCGCGCCGATGCGCTCGGCGGCGCACATCATGGGCGCGTACGAGTTCGCCTTCGGCGAAGGGCCCGGCACGGTGAACACCATCGTCTCGCTCTACGGGCCCAGTTCCGTGCTTGCGGTGATGAACGACGCCTTCTGGGCGAAGTATCACGCCTTCGAACTCTCGCAGCAGCAAGCCGACATGCCGCCGACGATCCTCAACTCGCACAGCAACCCGTATCTGCACGCGCGCTCGTCGATGAACCCGCACGACAATCCCGAGGACGTCAACGGGTTCTATCACGACTACTCGGTCGAGGCGATCACCCGACGCGGCGTGCACTGGTTCGTCTGCAACGAGGCCCTGCACACGGCCTCGCGCCAACTCTCGCAACTCGGCGACGGCACGCCGGACGCCGTCCTCGCCGCGCTGCGCTCCCATCTCACGCCCGGTACACTGATCGTCCCGTCAGGCTCGCAAGCACTGGTTGTGGCCCAGGAGGCGCACTTCACCTACCAGGCGGCCTAGCGCCCAGGCGAGGCGCCGCCGACTGAACGGTCTCCTTCGAAGGTCGGCAGGGAGACCACCGGTCAGCCGAATACCCAGCACGGCCATGTCCTCGCATTCGACCCGTTCACTCGCGGCCTCGTTCGTGCTCGTGGGCGCCGCCCTCGCCGCGTGCAGTGGCGGTGGCGGCACCGGAGCGGCCTCGCGTGCCGCAATTCCCGGCGCGACCGGAACGCCAGCCGCGACGAGCGGTAATGGCCTCTCCGGGCCGACCGCCAAGGTCTCGTTCTCACTCCCGCGTCACAACGCGAATTGGCAAGCATCGCTCGCCGGCGAGCTGCATCGCAAGAGCGTCATGAGTACACGCTCGCCGAAGTACGTCGATCCGAACACCGAGGGTGTGCAGGTGACCGTCACCGGCGGCGGCACGACGAAGATCGTCTACGCCGACGCGACCAACGCGGCGATCTGCCCGCCCACCAGCACGTCATCCGCGACGTGCACGATTTCGGTGCCGGTCGTGGCCGCCTCGGAAACGCTCACCGTCGACGCGGTCGACGTCACCCCGAACGATAGCGGCACGAACGGCAATCCGGCCGGCTACGGTGACGGCTTCACCGGCGCGCACGTGCTTTCCGACGGCACCACTACGGCGACGCTGACCGCGGGAACGAACACCGCGATCGCGCTGCAACTCGGCCAGGTCGTCTCCTCACTCGACGAACTCGGCGAACTCAGTCGATCGAACCAAGCCGCCATCGACGAGGAAGCCGCCGACGAAGCACCCGCCACGGCAGCCAGCACGCACGGCGCATCCATGCCCCGCATCGTGTTCAGCACCGGGGTCGCCGGCTGGGTCCAGAACATCGTCGCCCTTACCGACTGGGACAACAATCCCGCGGAGTACGCTTCTCCCGCGCCCGCGTTCGTCGACGTCAACGGCTCGCCGCAACCCGTCGTCGCAACCTCGCAACTGCAACACGTGACCGTCTCGACGAATGCGGTGGGCGCAACGGCCGCGCCGCCCTTCCCCACCCCGGGACCGGTCGGCTCGAGCAGCGTCTCGTTCGGCGATCAGAGCTCCGAGTGGCTGTTCGGTCTCGCGACGGTGCTGAACGTCATCTACGACGGCAGCCCGTCGGCAAATGGAACGATCACCTTCACCAACGGTCTGAGCGCGACCGACCCCTTCGGCAATCCGCCCTACACGTTCTCGGCGCCCTACACCGTTGCATTCGTCTCCGCGAGCCCGACAACGCTCGCGCTCTCGCTCAGCGGCACCACGTCGGCAACGGTGACCGGCAGCGATTTCCAAGCTGCCGCCGATGGCATGGCGGCCTTCTCGCAATGCGTCGACAGCAACGGGGACCAACTCGCGAGCGTGACCTCCAACGGCGCGATCAACCCGACGACCTGGCAGCAGACCTTCACCGTCACCGCGACGGCGGGGACCGGCAACTGCTCGTTCACCCTCGAGGACGTCCAGACCGAAGCGGAATTGGGCTCGTCGGGCGTCCTCTCGCAGCCGATCAACGTAACCATCGGGAGCTGACGGGAGAGGTTCGCTCGGCATCGCACCGGGCTCCCCATTCGAGCTGGCGCTGTACGCCACGAACTGACTCCCGCAATGCCGGTCGGGTGACCTGGGAGGGGAGACCGGAAGTCAGAGTGCATACCTTGACACACGGGGCGACCGCGCCCTCGGGCGTGATCGGCGGTGCCCGTGCTCCCGGAGGACCTTCAATGACCCTGCGTTCTCGTGTGTCGCTCGGCGTCGCGCTGTTGCTTGGAGCCACGCTCGCCGCGTGCGGCAGCACCACGGCGCCACCGCAGAATCTCCCCGCGCCGACGGCGACCCCGACGGTGAGCGCCACGAACACGACGACGGCGACGCTGAGCACCAGCGCGCCAACGACGTTCTCGACGATCAGCACGAGCGGCATCTCCGATAGCGCAACGCTGCCGGCGGCGAGCGTCGCGGTGAGCGTCACCGAAACGATCGGCACCGGTCCCTTCGACGGGGACGCAGCGCTCAGCGCGAAACGCGTCGCCGCCGCCCAGCGGCAGATCGCCGACGCCGCCCTCAGCGCGACGGCCTACGTGCAATTCTCCTCGACGCAGAGCGTGACGGTCACCGGCACGACGACGATCACGTTCACCCTGCCCTCGGTCATTGCGGGCGACTCCTACTATCTGGCGATCTACCAGAACGGTGCGTGGGTCGCGCCGGCCGCCGGCCCCGGCACCGTCAGCGGGAACACCGTGACGTTCAGCGGCAACAACGGCACGACGACGATCTCGCCGACCACGCCGCTCGAGCTCGCGCTCTACGCGACCACCGCCGCAACGCCGACGCCGACCGCCAGCCCCACGTTCGAAGCGACCCCCACGCCGACGCCCACTCCGACGCCCACTCCGACGCCGGTCCCAACACCGGTCGCCTCACCGAATTCGCTGCTCTTCGACGCCAGCAATCCGACCACGCAGAACTTCACCGTCAGCGAAGCGGGCGATCTCGCGGCTTACACCGCCGGGATCAGTTGCAGCACCGCGCCGTCGGCGGGGAACTTCGTCGCCGAATTGACCTCGACGACCGCAACACCCGTACAGACCGGGTCCGGCGCGGCGACGTTCACCGTGCAGGGCGGCGATGAGGTCGGTACCTGCACCGTCACGGTGACCGACGCCAACAGCGCCACCGCCACCGTCGCGGTCACCGTCGACAGCAGCACGATCACCGTCTCCGGCCATGCGCGCGCACACTAGGAGCAGCACGATGCGTATGAACCTCCGCGTCTCGATCTGCACCGGCCTGGTCCTCGTCGGTGCTGCACTCGCTGCCTGCAGCGGCGGCGGCAGCGGCTCGCACACTGCCCTCCCGACTGCCGCCGGCAGCGCGGCGCCGGCCACGAACGGGAATGGCAACGGCCTGAAGGGTCCGCTCGCCAAGATTACGTTCACCATCCCACGCCACGTCAGTTTCAAGGGCCAGCACACGACGTCGGTGCGGAGCCGGCACGGCACCGCCGCCGCCACGCGACGGACGCCGAAGTATGTCAGCGGAGCCACCGAAGGTCTGCAGATTGCCGTTGCCGGTACCGGCACGAGCCAGATCGTCTACGTCGACGCCAGCAACAGCTCGTCGCTGTGCACGAGCGTGCCGGACTCACAGAACGGAGGCGACGTACAGACCTGTACGGTGTCGGTGCCGGTCGTTGCGGCGTCCGAGACCATTACCGTCGACGACGTCGACGTCAAGCCGAGCAATGAAGGCACGGACGGGAATCCACCCGGCTACGGAAACGGCTTCAGCGGCGGTCACGTCCTGGCCGTCGGCACGACGACCGCGACCCTCACGGCAGGCCAGGCGACCGCGATCTCGTTCCAACTCGGTATGGTCGTGGGCGGCGTCTTCGACTGCGGCTATTGGGACTCGACTGCCGACGCGAGCTATGACGACGATCGAGACGACGCGACCGCGCCGACCCTTCCGTCCGGATACAGCGCCGAGAACAGCCAGTACCTGGGTCGCGTCGTCTTCAGCGCCGGACAGGCAGGCTGGATCCAGCTGGTTCCGGTGCCGTCCGATTGGGACGACTACGGCAACGGCTTCGCCTCGCCCTCACCGGCGTTCGTCGACGTCAACGGCTCGCCGCAACCGATGACCCTGACGTCCAACGTCCAGCACGTCGGCCTGGCCGTGAACAACGCGACGGCGGCGAATGACGATACACTGCCGACGCCGCCTCCATACGCATCGACGACCACCACCGCGTCGATCTCCGATCAGAGCTACTTCTGGTGGCAGAACTTCATGCCGGTCATCAACGTGGTCTACGACGGCTCGCCGGCGGCGGTCGCCGGCACCATCAGTTTCACGGACAACTTGACCGCGACCGACCTGTTCGGAAACCCGCCCTATACCTGGGAGATTCCGTACACCGTCGCCTTCGTCTCGGCGAGCCCGACGACGCTCTCGCTCTCGCTCAGTGGGACCAGTACCGGCACCGTCACCGGCACCGACTACAAATCCGTCGACTACGACATGGCGCCGAGCCAGAACTGCCTCGACAGCAACGGGGACCAGCTCGCCACGATCACCACGGATGACATGAACACCACGACCTGGCAGCAGCCCTTCATCGTCACCGCGACCGCGATGGGCACGTGCACCTTCGCGTTGGTCGACGGCTACACCGGCGTCCCCTCGCAAACCATCACGGTGACCATCGGCGCCTAGAAGCCGTGGCGGACTTCGGGTCGCTCCCATTCGAGGAGCAGCTTGCCATCTCCGAGCGTGCGCGGGACGAACGCCGGCCTCTGCTCGAGCGGTGGTCCACGCTTGGGGCGGAGACGCCGTCGGGCTGGGAGCGCCGCGCCGCGCTGGTTGCACGTCTGCTCGTCGGAGAGCCGGCGGTGGTCGATCTCGGCTGCGCGACCATGGTGCTCGAACGCTACCTGGCACCCGGCCAGCGGTACATTCCCGTCGACGTCGTCGCCCGGGACGCGCGCACGATCGTCCTCGACCTCGACCACGACGAGCTGCCCAGCTTCGATGTCCGTACCTGTACGCTACTCGGCGTGCTGACCTATCTGTACGATCCTGCAGCGGCGTTGCGCAAGGTCGCGGAACGATTTAGTCGCTGCCTGCTCTCGTACGATGTCGCGCCCCTCGATGCAACGCTCGTCGCGAAGGGGCGACGCAACACGATCTCGCTTCGGAACCTCAAGACGATGATCGGGGACGCCGGCTGGCGGATCGCCGGTGAGGTCCGGCTGACGAGCGGCGAGCAGCTCTTCGACCTGGTCCGCCCGGAGCCATAGGCGGCACCGAGGACGCCCTTCGGGAGAAGCGAAGGCCGAACCGAAACGACCCCGAGCGGGAGGGGGTCGTGAGGTTCGCCTCTTTCTCTTCCCCCTCGTAAGGAGTCTCGTCTCAGCCATGGCATCGTTCACCGTCGACGCGCTCGTCATCGGCGCCGGCCCGGGCGGCTACCACGCCGCGATTCGGCTCGGCCAACTCGGCAAAAAGGTCGTCTGCTTCGACCGCGACGAGGTCGGTGGCGTCTGCTTGAACTGGGGCTGCATCCCGACCAAGGCGCTCCTGCACGTCGGTGAGATCACCCGCCAGATCGACCATGCCGCGGAGATCGGCCTGAAGGTCCCCAAGGCCGAGATCGACCGCGAAGGCGTGGCCGCGTTCAAAGACAAGGTCGTCAAGGCCAACGTCGGCGGTGTCAACCAGCTCTTCAAGGCCAACAACGTCGAGTTCGCCTACGGCGACGCGACGTTCACCGGCAAGAACACCGTCTCGCTCAAGAAGAAAGACGGCACGACCGACGAGTACACCGCGCCGGCGATCGTGATCGCGACCGGCTCGGCCCCGATCGACGTCAAGGCCTGGCCGCGCGACGGCGACACGATCATCAACAGCGACGACGCCGTCAAGCTCGAGCGCATCCCGAAGAACCTGCTGGTCGTCGGCGGCGGCGTGATCGGTCTCGAGTTCGCGACCGTCTACACGCGCCTGGGTGCGAAGGTCCTCGTCGTCGAGGCGATGCCGAACATTCTGACCGGAACGGACCTGGAGATCTCGAAGACGCTCGGCCGCATCCTCAAGAAGCAAGGCATCGAGATCGCGCTCAACACCAAGGTCGGCGCGATGGAGAAGACCGGCAAACACGCGGTGAAGGCGACGATCAACGGCGAGTTCACCAGCGGCAAGGACGAGACGCGCGAATTCGACATGGTGCTGGTTGCGGTCGGCCGCCGTCCGGTGACCGACACGCTCAACCTCGC
>JBEKAU010000120.1:0-7239 GCA_050015755.1 Vulcanimicrobiaceae bacterium
GGACTATCGCTACAACGGTTCGGCGAAGTTCGACCTCGACGTCACCGTCGTTCCGGACCTCGAGCGCCATCGCGGCGGGCCCAGCGGCGGTGACGCGCCCATTTTGGTCGAATGGGAGTACGCCAGCGATCTCTTCGACGAGGCGACGATGCGCCGCCTGATCCGCCGCTACGAGATCGTTCTGCACACGTTCGTGCGCGAACCGTGGCGGAGGATCTCGGAGCTGCCGGTCGTCCTGGACGACGAGCGGCGGCGGCTGCTCGAAACCTGGCAGGGGCCCGCGCAAGCGATGGACACGCGCTCGTTGTGCGAGCGGTTTGAGGCACAGGTCGACGCCACGCCCTCGGCGCCCGCGGTCGTCGACGACGACGGCGTGCGCACCTACGCGGAGCTCGACGCACGCGCCGACCGTCTCGCCGGACGTCTGGTCGAGGCCGGGGTCGGCCCGGGGCGGATCGTCGCGGTGCTCTGCGACCGGAGCATCGCGCTCGTCGAGGCGCTGTTGGCCGTCTTCAAGGCCGGCGGCGTCTATCTGCCGCTGGACCCCGCACAGCCCACGGATCGGCTCGGTCGCATGCTGCGTGACAGCGGCGCCCACACCGTGCTCGCGACTCCGGCACGCGCCACATTCCTCGAGCAGCTTCTGAGCAGCTTCTGTTCCCAAGCTCCACGGCCGCAGGCGATCGTCATGGACGATACCGCGTTCGCGGCCGCGCCGCTCGCGCGAGAAGCGCGGTCCGTGCCCGCGGCGACGGAGCTCGCGTACGTGATCTACACCTCCGGTTCGACCGGCGAGCCGAAGGGCGCCATGGTCGCGCACGGCGGGATGCTCAACCACCTGCACGCGAAGTTGGACCTGCTGAACCTCGGCTCCGGCGACGTCGTCGCACAGACGGCGTCGCAGGCCTTCGACATTTCGGTATGGCAGATGCTCGCGCCGCTCCTGGTCGGCGGTCGCGTTCGGGTCGTCGGCGACGCGGTGGCGCGCGATCCGCGTGCTGTGCTCCGGTTGCTCGACGCGGAGCGAATCACCGTCGCGGAGTTCGTCCCCGCACTGCTGCGCGTCCTCATCGACGAGGCGCGGCGCGCCGACGCGCCCCCGCCGGTGGCGCTCCGGTGGATGCTGGCGACCGGCGAAGCGTTGCTGCCGGATCTCGCGCGCGCCTGGCACGGCGCGTTCCCGACGATTCCGCTGGTCAACGCGTACGGGCCGACCGAGTGCTCCGACGATGTCACGCACCACGTCCTGACGGGGCCGCCGCATCCCGATGCAGTCTGCGTTCCGATCGGCCGGCCGATCGCCAATACGCGCGTCTATGTCTTGGACGAACGGCTGGAACCCGTCCCGACCGGTGCCCTGGGCGAACTCTATGTCGGCGGCTCCGCCGTCGGCCTCGGGTATCTCAACGATCCCGAGCGGACGCGCGCCGCATTCGTACCCGATCCGTACAGCAGCGATCCGCGCGCACGCCTGTACAAGACCGGCGATCTGGGACGGCACGCCGCCGACGGGACGCTCGAGTACGCCGGGCGGGTCGATCGTCAAGTCAAGCTGCGCGGTTTTCGCGTCGAGCTCGGAGAGATCGAGGCGACGCTGGTCGCCCATCCGGCCGTCAAGGAAGCGGCGGTGGGGCTCAGCGACGAGTTGCCGGAGGACGATCAGCTGGTCGGGTACGTCGTGCTCGACGAGACGATCGCGCCGCGCAGCGCGGTGCAGAGCTGGCTGTGGACGCGCTTGCCGGAGTACATGATCCCCTCCTCGCTGGTCGTCCTCGAGCGACTGCCGCTCGGCGAGAACGGCAAAATCGACCGGTCGGCGCTGCCCTCGCCGGCGCGCAGCGACGCGGCGGGCGCGCTCGCCCCGACCCCGCCGCGCACACCGATGGAAACCGAGATCGCCGAGTTGTGGTGCGCGTTGCTCCGTTTGCCGAGCGTCGGCGTGCACGCGAATTTCTTCGAGCTGCACGGCAGCTCGCTGCTGGCCGCGCAACTCGCGTATCGACTGGGCGAGCGGTATGCGGTTCCGCTGGGCCTGGCTGACGTCTTCACCGCTCCCACCATCGCCGCGATGTGCGAGCGGATCGACGCGTTGCGCGTCGATGTTGCGGCAGGAGCGACTCGATGAGCACACCCGTCATCGACCTCGACGCCGGCGAGGCTCGGAGCGTCGCCGCCCTCACCCGCGAGCTCGCCGAGCGCCATGCTGCGGTCGACGGCAGCTTTCTGGCCGATGCCCTCACCGCCGCACAGGAGTTACCGCGCCGCCTACGCGAGCAGCTCAACGCCTTTCGCTTGCATGACACCGCTCCGGCCTATCGCATCGTGCGAGGCTACGTCGTCGCCGAATCGGCGCTCGAACCGACGCCGCGTCACTGGCAAGACGACGATCGCGGCTCTGCCTCACGCGAACACGAAATGGCCCTGGCACTGATCGCGTCCGTTCTCGGGGATCCTTTCGGCTGGTCGACGCAGCAGGGCGGTCGCATCGTGAACGACGTGATCCCCATCGCCGCGCACGAACACGACGACGTCGACACCGGGAGCGCGCAGCCGACGATGTGGCACGTGGAAAACGCCTTCCACGACGATCGCTGCGATTATTTCGGCCTCATGTGCCTGCGCAATCCGACCCGCGCCGCAACGACCGTCGCGACGCTGGATGCCGGTTCACTGGACGCCGACACGCTGGCCGTTCTGCGTCAGCCGCGCTACGTCATCGAGCCGGACCTGGCGCATCTCAAAGAACAAGCTGGACGCACGCTCGATACGATCGCGATCTTCTTCGGAGATGCTGCGGCACCGTACGTTCGTTTCGATCCCGTCACGACGCGTGCGCAGCCGAACGACCCGGCCGCCGCCGCAGCCCTGCGCGCGCTCGTCGCCGCGATCGACGCCTCCTTGGGCGAGGTCATCCTCGAACCGGGGCAGATTCTTTTCGTCGACAACTATCGCGCGCTGCACGGACGTCGTCCGTTTCGCGCGCGCTACGACGGTGCCGACCGTTGGCTCAAACGAGTCGACGTGACGCGCGACCTGCGCAAGTCGCGTGCTATTCGCGCAGCGGCGACCTCGCGCGTGCTCACCACCGCCCGCGAGGCGGTCGGTGCCGAACGTTGATCTCCTCGTCGAGCCGCTTACTCGACCATGCGCGCTCGCTGCTGCGCGCTCTGCGTCCGATGCCGACGGTACCCGTGGATCACGAGGACGCGGATCTCCATGCGAAGCTGGGCGGGGCGCACGTTTTCGGGAGCATCAAGGACGTCCCGGCGCTTTGGATCCTGGCGGCGGCGATCGAGCGCGGCGAGGTCGGCCCACAGACCACGATCGTCGAATCCTCGTCGGGAAACTTTGCGATCGCGATCGCGACGGCGTGCCGGCTGCTGGGGCTGCGGTTCATTCCAGTGATCGACCCCACCATCTCCCCGCTCAACGAGGCGGTCCTGCGCGCGTCCTGCGAGCGCGTCCACAAGGTGAGCGAGCCCGACGACTCCGGTGGGTACCTTCGCACCCGACTACGCGTCGTGCGCGAGCTGTGCGCCGAGCTGACACCGTCCTACTGGACGAATCAGTACGGGAATCCGGATGCGATGTGGGCGCACTACAACATCACGGGAAACGACCTATGCTCGAGCTTCGAGCGACTCGACGTGGCCTTCGTCGGCGTCAGCTCCGCCGGCACGATCGCCGGCGTCTCGCGGCGACTCAAGGCCCATTTTCCCGCCGTGCGCGTCGTCGCGGTCGACGTCGAGGGCTCGGTCATCTTCGGGGCGCCGCCCGCGCGACGCCGCATCCCGGGAATCGGCGCGAGCATCGTGCCGACGCTGCTCGCACAGGCGCTCGTCGACGAGGTCAGCATCGTCTCCGAGGCCGCCTCCATCGCTGCCTGTCGCACGCTCTTGACGCGGCACGGTCTGTTCGTCGGCGGCTCGTCGGGCAGCGTCTTCGCGGCCGTCAGCGAGTATGACTTCTCCCGCCACGCCGGTCGCCCCACGGCGGTCTTCCTCTGCCCGGATCGTGGCAACGCGTACGTCGATACCGTTTTTCGGGACCCGGAGTGACCGAACCGCCCTTCGCACTCGTCACCGGCCCCGTCGTGCGCGAGCTGCTGCGCGCGGATCTGAGCGGCTGCCTCGAAACGGTGCGCAACGCGTACGTCGAGCATCACCGCGGCGCGACCGTGAACCCGCCCAGCACGTTTCTGCGCTTCCCCGATCGTCCGGACGCACGCATCATTGCCTTGCTCGCCTCCGCGAGCGGGGACCAGCCCGTCTCCGGGATCAAGTGGATCGCCAGCTTCCCCGCAAACATCGCGCGCGGCCTCGCGCGTGCCAGCGCCGTGCTCGTGCTCAACGACGCAGAGACGGGCTATCCGTTTGCCTGCCTCGAGGCATCCTTGATCTCCGCCGCGCGTACCGCGGCATCGGCCGCGCTCGCGGCGCAGACGCTCGTGGGCGCGCGCTCCGCGCGGCGGTTGGGCGTCATCGGTACGGGCCTCATCGCGCGCACGACGTGGACCTTTCTCGACGGTTTGGGCTGGCACTTCGACGAAGTCGTCGCGTTCGACAGCGAGCCGGCCCGGGCCGCGGCCTTCGTTGCTGAGCTCGACCGTCCGGGTACCGCCCGCGTGGCGCCGACTGCGCAGCAATGCGTGACGGAATGCGATCTGGTTCTGTTCACCACGACCGCCGCGCAGCCGTATCTGCACGATCCGCACCTCCTGGCGCACGGACCGGTCGTGCTGCACCTTTCGCTGCGCGACCTCGCACCGCCGGTCATCTTGGCGGCGCGCAACGTCGTTGACGACGTGGAGCACGTCCTGCATGCCGGCACGTCGGTTCATCTGACGGCCGAGCGGGAAGGGAACCACGCCTTCATCGACGCGTCGCTCGCCGAGCTCCTCACCGGTGAGCGCACCCTCTCTCGCGATCGCGCCGTGGTCTTTTCGCCCTTCGGTCTGGGGATGCTCGACCTCGCCGTCGGTGCGTGGGTCTATGCGCGCGCGCGGGACGCCCACCGCCTGCTCGACGTCCCGAACTTCTTCCCGGCGGCAGGGCTCTGAACGCGCCGGTCGGTGGCCAGGTCGATCTGTACTGCGGTACGCTGGCGCTTCCGCGGCACGACGTCGAGCGGCTGAGGGCGACGCTCTCGGTCACTGAACGCGCGCGCGCGGCGCGCTTTCTCGACCCGCGCGACGGCGCGCGATTCGTCGTCGCGCACGCGTTGGTCCGATCGGTGCTGGCGCGCTATCTCGGTGTCGCACCCGCCCACGTCCCGCTGGTCGACACGCCGGGTCGCAAGCCGACGATCGCCGGCGTCCGCACGCTGGGGTTCAGCCTCACACATACGCCCAGCGTCTGCGTCCTCGCCGTGGCAGCGACACTGTGGGTCGGCGTCGACGCCGAGGAGCACCGTAGGATCGATGACGCGCTCGCGCTGACGGCCGCGTTTCTCGCCCCCGAAGAATTCGAGGCGTTGCGCGGTGTGTCGCCCGAGCGGCGGGACGCGGCGTTCTTACGGCTGTGGACGTGCAAAGAGGCGTTCGTGAAGGCGCTCGGGGTCGGCCTGGCCGACGGCCTCCGCGGCATCGTCGTTCGTGACTTCGACGGTGTCGCGCCGGTTCTCGCCGCAATCGATCCGGCCTACGGTCGTACGCGAGACTGGTCGCTCCGAACGACCGCCGCCGTGCCGGGCTGTCACGTCGCGGTCGCGACCAGAACGCCCTCAGCGCGCGACGACCTTCACGTTCGAGAAATCAATCTGACGGATGAGCATGTCGTGATCGTAGCCCAGCACCCGGAGCGGCAGGTTCGTGGGCACCGAGATGTCGACGACCTCGCGGGTCACACCGTTATCCAGCGCTGAGGAGGCCGGCACGAGCGTGACCGCCACCGTCGGGATGTCGAGGATCGTCGGCCCCGGCTGCTCGGAGAGGGTCCCGGGCGTCGCGTGCGCGTGGGTCAGAAAGGCCGCAAAACTCAGCTGATCGATCGACGATGCGCGGATCGTCGTCACCCGCGGATCGTGAAGCGCGAACGTCTCGCGAAAGAACGCGACGAGTCCCTTGCCGCGATGCGCGACGACGGTATCGCCGCCGTCCCAAGCGACCGTGACCCCCATGTTCTTACCGGCCACGAAGCGGACGGTTGCGGTCGAGGGTTTGCTGAAGGTGTATTCGAGCACCGAGCTCTGCACTTGCGTTCCTTCGCGCTCGAAGACCGCCACCGTCGCGCTGTACGCACTCACGGTGGCCCACGTTTGTTCGAAGGACGCCCAGGCGGGGAGCGTCTGCGCGCCGCCCGGTGCCCCGGTTGCGATCATTGCGAGGAGCAGGCCGAGCCCGATCGTCGTTTTCATGGGGAACCATGCTAGTCCGTTGAGGCGCTCCCCGCCATCCTGAAATGCGAGGATCGATGCGTGGCCGGCGCTACTCGCCGACCTCGAAGCGTTCGGCCGCTTCCATGATGATGCGGCGGGCGGCGGCCGCGTCGTCCCAGCCGCCGATCTGCGTGCGTTTGCCTTCGAGCAGCTTGTAGGTCTCGAAGAAATGCTGGATCTTGCGCAATTGGTGCGGGAAGATCTGCGAGTAGTTGTGGACGTCGGCGTAGTCGGGCTCGCCGACCGGCACGGCAAGCACCTTGTCGTCGGGCTTGCCGTCGTCGACCATCCCGAGCAGCCCGATCGGGCGCGCGGCGACCAGGCAGCCGCTGAACGTCGGCTCCGAGACCAGGATCAACACGTCGAGCGGATCGCCGTCGAGTGCGAGCGTGCGTGGCGCGAAGCCGTAATCGCCGGGATAGAAGATCGGCGAGTGCAAGGCGCGGTCGAGCCGAAAGATGTCCAGCTGCTTGTCGTACTCGTACTTGTTGCGCGCGCCGCTGGGAATCTCGACGATGACGTTGATCTCATCGGGCGCGCGCTCCCCGAGCGGCAGGACGAGGCGGTTTTGGCGGGTCTCCAGGCTCATCCGTCGCGCTTCTTCTGGTGCAGCCAGATCTGGTTGCCGTCAGGATCGCGCACGACGCTCAGCGAGCAGTTGGGTAATTCGTGCGGCGCCGAGACCGTGACGCCGCGATCGGTCAGCCGTGCGTACGTGGCGGCGATGTCGTCGACCTCGAGCGCGAGCGAGGCGCCGCTGCCCGGTTTGCCGACCTGCTCGAAGTTGCCGATCCCGAAGGTCGCGCCGGCCACGTCGAATTCCGCCCAGAAGCCCGAGGCATAGTCGGTCGGCGTCAGCCCGAT
>JBEKAU010000121.1:0-7238 GCA_050015755.1 Vulcanimicrobiaceae bacterium
TTCCTTCGTCGGCCTCTCGACCAACAAGGCCGGCAACGTCATCCTCTCGTTCGGAAAAGAGAAGATCCAGGTCTACGGCAACCTCGACGTCTCGTGGGACGAGACCACCAAAGGCCTGGCGAAATACTACACGTTCTCGGGCGACTCGCCGGTCGGCAACATGGGATACATGTCCGCGATTTCGACCAACCTCTCGTACTTCGGCTTGCGCGGCGATCACGTCATCGGACCGAACAGCGGGATCGTCTATCAGCTCGAAGGCGGCTTTCAGATCTCCGCGACACCGGGCATCTCCGAGACCAACAACAACACGTCCGATCAGGTGAACGGTGCGCTCTTCTCGCGCAACAGTTACATCGGTATCCGCACGCCGGGCGGCACGTTCAAGATCGGCAAGACCGACGCGCCCTACAAGAACTCGACCGCGATCTTCAATCCGTTCGCGGGCGAGATCGGTGACTATGCCGTCATCATGGGCAACAGCGGCGGCGACAACCGCGTCGAGTTCGGCACCCGCCTGGATCACGCGATCTGGTACGAGTCGCCCAACATGAACGGCTTGAACTTCGCGGCGCTGGTCGCACCGGGCCAGAACCGTTCCGGCGACGATAGCAACCTCGCCGCCGGCGAGTCCGACTGCTCGGGCGGCAACGTCCCCGGCAGCGGTGCGCTACCGCCGTTCTGCAACGACGGCTCGTTCGGCACCGCCTACAGCACCTCGCTGACCGATCAGATCGGCAAGGCGTATCTGGCGACGGCCTACGAGTTGCACATGAACGTCAACCGCGTCAGCGACCTGCCCGATCTCGATCCCAACGACGTCGGCAACGAGTCGGCCGTCAAGGGCGGCCTGCAGTGGGCGTTCTCGAATTCCACCAGCCTGGGCGGCATCTACGAGTACATGCACCGCGCGATCCCGCAGTATCTCGAATATCAGAACGAGCGCACGCGCAGCGGCTTCTGGTTCGACCTCCAGCAGGCACTCGACCGCAAGAACTCGCTCGCGTTCGGCTGGGGCCGTGCGAACCCGACGCCGGGCGATCCCGGTCAGCACAACACGCCGGCCGCCGCCAACCCCGACAACATGGCGAATCTCTACACCACGATGTTCCGCCACAGGATCGATAAGAACATCAGCTGGTACACCGACTGGGCGCTGACGCTCAACCACCCGGCGGCCCACTACGACTTGGGCGCCGGCGGTCGCGCGGTGACCACCGACTGTCACGACGCGAGCATCGAGGCCGCGTTCGACCCAACTGCCAACAACGGCTTGGGCGGCGTGACCGGCGATGGCCCGCACTGCTATGCGGGCGGCCACCTCGAAGGCTTCTCGACCGGCATCGACATCAAGTTCTAGCGCTCCGGGACGCCCCGACGCGGACGAGGACTTCGGTCCGCCTCCGCGTAGGGGCGTCTTCATGTCCGGCACGGAGCGTCGTCGGCTCGACGCGTCGATCTTCAACCTTCCGGTCGAGAAGATGCGGGAAGGCTACTACTCCGACGTCTACTTCAACCGGGCCCGCGAGATCCTCGAGCGCGACGGCTACCACCCGCGCGTGCGCATGCAGGTCTTCGGGCGCAACGACTCGGTGCTCAGCGGGATCGACGAGGCGCTGGCGATCCTGCGCCTGTGCAGTGGTCGCCGCGGACCCGACGGCTCGTGGGCCGACGGCTGGCATGCGCTGGGCGTACGGGCGCTCTACGACGGCGATGCGATCGAACCGTACGAGACGGTCATGACGATCGAAGGCGACTACGCGCTCTTCGCTCACCTGGAGACCGAGTATCTCGGCGTGCTCGCGCGCCGCACGCGGATCGCCACGAACACCCGCGCGATCGTCGCCGCCGCCGGCGGCAAAGACGTGCTGTTCTTCCCGGCGCGCTTCGATCATCATCTGGTGCAAACCGGTGACGGCTACGCGGCGTACATCTCGGGCGCACTCGGCGTCTCGACCGACGCCAACGCGGAGTGGTGGGGCTCGCGCGGGATGGGGACGGTGCCGCACGCGTTGATCGCCGCCTACGGCGGCAACACCGTGCTCGCGACGCAGAAGTTCGCGCAGTACATCGACCCGGCCGTCAACGTGATCTCGCTGGTCGACTTCGAGAACGACTGCGTGGGCACGTCGCTCGCGGTCGCGCGCGCGCTCGGCTCGCGCCTGTGGGGCGTGCGTCTGGACACCTCCGGCACGCTGGTCGACGCCAGCGTGATCCCGCAGATGGGAACGTTCAACCCGACCGGCGTCAACGCGCAGCTGGTGCACAACGTGCGCGCGGCGCTCGACGCCGAAGGCTTCACGCAGGTCAAGATCGTCGTCAGCGGCGGCTTCGACGCCGCCCGCATCCGCGCGTTCGAAGCGCACCGCGTCCCGGTCGACGCCTACGCGGTCGGCAGCGCGTTCTTCAAAGGCCAGGGCGAGTTCGACTTCACCGCCGACATCGTCGCCATCGACACCGGCGAGGGCTGGCGCGAGTGCCACAAGGTAGGCCGCCCGGAGCGGCCCAACCCGCGGCTCGAGCCGGTTGGGTGATCGTCGGCAGAGCTAACCCGTTATAGACGAATATTGAAAACCTGTCTATAATGAGACATGGCCAACTCGCGAACGAGCGCGCCGGCAGCCGAACGGACGGCCGACGTCGCCGCCCGGCACGGCGCCGCGGCGCTGCGAACGTTCTTTCAGATCGCCGAGGCGTGGCACTTGACCGGCAACGAACAGAAGGTGCTGCTCGGGCTGCCGCGCTCGACGCTGGCGAAGTACCGCGCGGATCCGGCCAGCGCCCGACTCTCCGTGGACACGGCTGAGCGCCTTTCGTACCTGTTCGGCATCTATCGAGGCCTGCAGATTCTCTTGCCGCGCCCCGAGGCTGCCGACGACTGGGTGCGCCGGCCGAACGACGCGCCGCCCTTCCATGGGCAGAGCGCCCTCGAGCGGATGCTCTCCGGTCGGGTCGCCGATCTCTACACCGTGCGGCACTATCTCGACGGTCAGCGAGGATGGTGACGAAGGTCGATTGGCGGCCGGCCTACCGCATCATCGATTCACGCTATCCGTTCGTCGGCTTGTTCGATCGGGTTGCGCGTGCCGCCGATCTCGAAGGCGTCCTCGCATTCGAGGCACTCACCAACGAACGCGTCCTCGACGAGGTGGGTGATCTTCGCCTCGTCCGCGCGGCGGATCGCGTCAGCGGGCCGGGCACGACGCCCATCATGGCAGCTTTCACGCACACGCATCCCAGCCGCTTTTCCGACGGCTCGTTCGGCGTCTGGTACGCCGCGCGCAGGAGGACGACCGCGATCGCCGAGGTGCGTCATCACAAAACGATCTTCTTGCAGGCGACGCACGAGCCGAGCATCGACTTGGACCTGCGGGTCTACGCGGCTGACGTGCGCGGACACTTCGAAGATCTGCGTGGCCGCGCCGCCGACGACCCCCTCTACGATCCCCTCGCGTACGGCCCCGCGCAAGCGTTCGCGCGCGAACGCTATACGGAAAACGCGGTGGACGGTATCGTCTACCGCAGCGTGCGCGATCCTTCGCGGAACGCCGCGTGCATCGCAGCGTTCCGCCCGCGCGCCGTGACGAATTGCGTAACGGCGGCGTATCTGACGTTTCGTTGGGATGGGCGAGCGATCGTCGAGGTCCACGAACGCGCCGAGATCATGCGCTTCGCGGAGGACTGACGCGTTCGGCTACGCCGAACCCACTAGACGGGCTGGTTCTGTGCGACGAGCTTTTCGAGGATCGCACGGTTGAACAGGAGCAGGTCGCCCGGATTGCGCGAGGTGACCCAGTTGCCGTCGAGCACGACCGGCTGATCGCGATACAGACCGCCGGCGTTGCGGATGTCGTCGGCGATCGACGCGAAGCCGGTCAACGTGCGACCGCGCACGAGCTGGGCCGAAATCAGCACCTGCGGTCCGTGGCAGATGACAAACATCGGCTTCTTGGCCTGATCGAACTCGCGCACGAAGCGCTGCACGTCTTTGTTGGTGCGGATGTGATCGGGCGACTGACCACCCGGGATCAGGATCGCATCGAAGTCATCCGCGGTCACGTCGGCGACCAGCTCTTCGGCCTTGACGCTCTGCCCCTCGTCCAGTCCGCGCTTGCCGCGGATCTTCTGCAACGACTTCTCGTCGACGCCGACGATGGTGACGACTGCGCCGGCCTCTTCGAGCGCGCGGCGCGGCTCGACGAGCTCCGATTCCTCGAACCCGTCGCCCACCAGAGCGGCGATTCGCTTTCCTTCGATGTCCATGGGGACGGGGCGTTCTCACCCCGCCCCGGGCCCGCCTCTCGGGGCGAGCAGCCTAGAGCGTCCCGCCGGTCTGCTGAACCGCTGCTCGAAGCAGGTAGCCCAGCTCGACTTCGAGCTTGCCGAGCGCGTCGACCACGGTGTCCTCGGCCAGCTTCGCCAGGACCGGGTTCCGCTTGGTCATGTCGTACTCGGGGACCGCATGGCGCGGGTTGATCTCGCGCATGTAGATGCGGGCGTCATACCGGGTCTGGCCGTCGGGCAGAAAGTAGAGCGGGTCCAGGCCACCGGCGTACGTGCCCAGGCCGAGCAGGTCGGTTTGCTGGAGGAAGGCGATCGCCCGGATCCGCAGCGCGCGGGCCAGCCGCGCCAGCGCCGGGACGGCCAGCCGCGCCTCGCCGGCGACGACGGCGATCACCAGGTCAGGGTCCAGCTCGGCCGCCGCCGCCAGTGCCGGGACGTCGAGGTCTTTGCTGGCCGCGAGCGCGGCGAGCGCGGCGCCGAAGGCGGGGCCGCCGGCGGTGCCCAGCGTGCCGTCGTAGGCGGGGATCGAGGCGGCATCCATCGGGGAGGTGATCGCCACCTACGACGCGGAGGCCTGTGCGGGAATGGCCGAATCCACGGAAGCCCGGAAGACCCGCCACCTCGACGTCTGCCTCCACGAGGACGTCGCCTCGCGGCTCGACGCCGGGTGGGACGGCGTCCGGCTGCGGCACGAGGCGCTCCCGGAGATGGCGCTGGCCGACGTCGACATCGCGACGACGTTCCTGGGCCTCCCGGTCCGCGCCCCGCTGCTGATCTCCTCGATGACCGGCGGAACGGCGCGGGCGGCCGAGATCAACCGCCGTCTGGCGCGCGCCGCCGAAGCGGCCGGGATTCCGCTGGGCCTGGGGAGCGGCCGCGCGATGCTCGAGGACGAGGGGCTGCGCCCGACGTTCGACGTCCGCGCGGTGGCGCCGCGCGCGATCGTTTTCGCGAATCTGGGCGCGGTGCAGTTCAACTACGGCGTGCAGGTCGAGGACGCGCGCCGACTGGTCGACACCCTCGGCGCGAACGGCCTCTACCTGCATCTCAACCCGCTGCAAGAGGCGATCCAGCCCGGCGGCGACACGAACTTTCGCAGCCTCGAGCCCGCCATCGCGAGCCTGTGCGCGCACCTCGAGGTCCCGGTCATCGCCAAGAGCGTCGGCTCGGGGATCGCGCCCTCGACCGCGGCGCGGCTGCTGAATTGCGGCGTCGCCGCCATCGACATCGCCGGCGCCGGTGGCACGTCCTGGGCCTTGGTCGAGGGCCGGCGCGCCGACGATCCGGTGCGCGAGCGCATCGCCGAAGCATTCGGCGACTGGGGCTATCCGACGCCGGCAGCGACTGCCGCGCTGCGGGCCGCGCTGCCCGACGTCACGCTCGTCGCGAGCGGCGGCGTGCGCAACGGCGTGCACGTCGCCAAGGCGATCGCGCTCGGCGCCGATCTCGTCGGCGTCGCGCTGCCGTTCTTGCGTGCGGCCGAGACGTCGGACACGGCGGTCGTCGAGCTGATCGACGAGTTGCTCACCGCGCTGCGCATCGCGCTGTTTGCCAGCGGATCGCGCACGCTGCGGGACCTGCGCGAAGCGTTGGCGTAGGCTAGCAGCCACCCGTCGGGTGGAGGAGCGCCATGTTCACTGCCGCCCCGATTCTCGCCATGGTCGTCTTGGCGGCCGCGCCGACTCCGACACCGAGCGCGAGCCCCGCGCCCATCGGCAGCGTCACCGTCGTCACCGGCAGCCCGCAGTCGCTGCACAAAGCGGCGCAAGCCGCGTCGGTCCTCAGCGCGCAAGCGCTGCAAGCGTCGACCGCGAGCTCGCTCGACGCGGCGTTGCGCGATCTGCCCGGCTTCGATCGCAGTCGTGGTGACGCGCCCTTCACCAATTACGGACAATTGCGGCTCTCGTTCGCGGGGGCCGGCCAGGACCGCGGCGCCCTGCTGGTCGACGGCGTCCCCGCGCAAGACGGTTTCGGCGGCCAAGTCGATTGGAATCTCTACGCGCCGCTCGCGATCGCGCGCGCCGAGCTGCTGCGCGGTCCCGGCTCGGCGCTCTACGGCTCGGGCGCGATCGGCGGCGTCCTCTCGCTGTTCACCACGCAACCCTCGCTGCAATCGGGCGGCCTGATCGAAGGCAGCTTCGGCGGGGAAGATCACGGCAGCGGCGTCGTCACGACGACCGGCGCGGTCGGCAACTGGGCCAGCGCGGTGACGCTCTCGACCGATCGGCTCGCCTTCGACGACGTCCCGCACGCGTATGCGCTGCCGGTCGATCGCACCGCGATCTCGACCTCCGACGTCGCGCACGTCCGGCTCGAACACGGCAGCGCAGGCAACGAGATCTCCGTCGACGCGCTGGTCGGCACCGATGCGCAGCAGGACGGCCAACCCAACGACGGCTTCTCGCGCGCGCTCGATCAACTCGCTGCGAGCTGGACGACCGGCACGGTCCGGACGCTCGCGCTCAGCGCGTTCACGCGCGAGACGAAGCTCGACGATCTGGCCGATAATACGACCACGCATCCGGGCGCGCTGCTCTACACCCAAGAGATACCGACCTCCGATGCCGGCGTGCGCGCGCGCTGGGACGATCCGGTCGCGGGCGGCGACTACACCCTGATCGCCGAGCGGCGCATCGTGACCGGCTGGAACGATCAGATCTCCGGTACGGGCGCACCGGAGAGCAACATCGCCGGCACGCAAGGTCTCGACGGACTCGCTGCGCAGCGCACCTGGGACGGTCGCTTCGGCGCGGTGCTCGGCGCGCGCTACGACGCCATCCACACCGATGCGCTCGGTCCGCGCTACGCGGCCGCGGTCTCGCCGCGGCTGGATACCAAGTACGATCTTTCGTCGGCGACGACGGTGCGCGCCGGCTACGGCACGGGCTTGCGCGCGCCGTTCCTCAACGAGCTGATCCGCAGTTATCGCATCGGCTCGACCACCTATGAGAACA
>JBEKAU010000122.1:0-7112 GCA_050015755.1 Vulcanimicrobiaceae bacterium
TCTCGTCGCCGAGGCGCAGGAGCGTTCGGGCAAGGGCCGCACCAGCGTCTACGACGTCACCGTCACCCGCGGCGAGGACGAGCTGGTGGCGCTCTTCCGTGGGGTGAGTTACCGCATCAAGGGACCCGTGCTGGCCGAACCCGAGGCCTGATCCCGCCGGGGAAGGAAGTTTGTTGCAGATTGCAACAAACTTTCCGGCGTGCTCCAGCTGATCGTCGCCGGCCTGACCGTCGGCAGCGGCTACGCGCTCGTCGCGCTCGGACTGCACATCATCCTGCGCGCGACCCGGGTGATGAACTTCGCTCAAGGCGAGTTCACCGTCATCGGTGGTTTGATCGCGCTCACGCTGATGCAGACGTTCCACGCCACCAGCCTGGTCGCGCTGATCGGCGCGACGCTGTGCGGCTTCGTGCTGGGCGTTCTCTTCGAGCGGTTCGTCCTGCGCCCGGCGGCGCGCTCGGGTGAGCTGGGGGTGACCATCGCCACTGTCGGCACCGTCTTCGTGCTGCTCTACGGGCACGCGCTGGTGCCGGGGTGGGGATCGCTGCAGCAGCCGCTCCCGCCGTTCACCGGCAACCTGAGCGACGCGATCACGGTCGGCGGCGCGACGGTGCAAATCCAGTCGCTCTGGATCTTCGCGTTGCTGCTCGTCGCGCTCGCGGCACTGTACGTGTTTTTCGAGCGCACCTATTACGGCAAAGCGATCCGGGCGGCGGCGAACAATCCGCTGGGCGCGCGGCTGATCGGCATCGACGTCACCTCGGCGCGCGCGATCAGCGTCGGCTTGGCGATCGCGCTGGCGACCTACGGTGGGACGATCATCGGCCCGATCACGTTGGTCGGCGGCGCCGGTGGGGTCGCGATCGCGATCAAGGGTTTCGTCGGCGCGATCATCGGTGGGCTCGACTCGCCGGTCGGCTGTGTCGTCGGCGGACTGCTGGTCGGTGTCGTCGAGAAGCTCTTGCAGAGCAGCGTGGGGGCGAGCAGCGCCGATCCCGCCGTCTATGCGCTGCTGCTGCTCATGCTGCTGCTGCGGCCGCAAGGACTGTTCGGCACCCGCGGAGCGTTACGAGATTGATCGCGCGCTTGCGCGCCGACGCGCGGGTCCTGCCGGTGATCGCGCTGCTCGTCCTCGTCTGCGGCGCGGTCTTCCGCGGCAACGCGACCTTCGTGCAGGCGGCGACCTTCGCCGGGATGTGGGCGATCGCCGCGATCGGCCTCTCCGTGCTGCTCGGCAACGTCAACCAGATCTCGCTCGGGCAAGCCGGCTTCTTCGCGATCGGCGCCTACGCGGTCGCCGCGTGCATCGACCTGGCCGGCTGGCCGTTCTGGGTCGGCGCGATCGGTGGGATCGCGCTCGCGGCGGTGGTCGGCGTCGTGCTGGGCTTCATCGCGCTGCGCTTCCGCGGTCACTACCTCGCGATGGCCACGCTGGCGTTCGGCCTGATCGTGCAAGGCGTCTTTCACCAGAGCGCGGCGCTCGGCGGTGCCAGCGGCTTCACCGATCTGCCGATCGTCAAGTTCGGCACGTTCTCGCTCTCCGGGATCGCCGGCTACGCGGTCGTGTGGATCGTTGCGCTGCTGATCGGCGTGCTGACGCTCAACCTGCTGCGCGGTCGCACCGGGACGGCCTTCGAGACGATCCGCAACGATGAGTTGGCGGCCGAGGTCCTCGGCGTGCCGACCCGGCGCTACAAGATCGTGGCGTTCGCCTACGCCGGTGCGCTGGCCGGAGCTGCCGGTGCGCTCTACGCGCCGCTGATCGGCGTGGTCGTCCCCGACGCGTTCGGCGTCAACCTCTCGATCGACGTGCTGCTGATGGTCGTGCTGGGCGGCTCGGGCAGCGTCTCGGGCGCGGTGGTCGGCGCGATCGTCATCGGCGTGCTCGACGTCGCCGGCAGCCAATTCGAGAATTGGCGCGAGGTCGTCTACGGGCTGCTCGTGATCGCGATCGTCGTCGTCGCGCCGGGTGGCCTGTTCGGTTTGGTGCGGCGGCCATCGCGCCGACGCGTGGTCGCGACGATCTCGCACGCAGAGCGCATCGCGATGAGCGCGCGCACGGATGCGCCGCGTACGATCGTGGCGCCGGCGGCGGACGCGCTGGTCGTGCAGGGCGTCAGCAAACGGTTCGGCGGCCTCGTCGCCGTCGACGACGTCTCGTTCACGCTCGTGCCCGGGACGCTGACGTCCTTGATCGGCCCCAATGGCGCCGGCAAGACGACCCTAATCAACGCGATCTGCGGGATCGGCCGGGTCACCAAGGGACGCGTGCACATCGGCGGGGCCGACGTTACCGGCTGGCAGCCGCATCGCATCGCCGCGCGCGGCGTCGGCCGCACCTTCCAGAACGCGCGGCTGTTCGGCGAGATGACCGTCCTCGAGAACGTCGTCGCCGGCGCGTTCCGCGCCGAGCGCACCAACTTCGCCGCCGACCTCATCGGCCTGCCGGCTGCGACCCATGCGCGGCGCGACGCAATCGAACGCGCGCGCGACACGCTGGCGCGTTTGGGCATCGAACACGTTGCCGGCACGTACGCCAAGGACCTGGCCTTCGGCGACCGGCGCCGGGTCGAGCTGGCGCGCGCGATCGCGGCCGATCCGTGGCTGCTGCTGGTCGACGAGCCGGCGGCCGGCCTCAATGCCTACGAGCGCGACGCGCTGCAGCACGATCTGGTCGCGCTGCGCGACCGCGGCGTGACCTTGCTGCTGATCGAGCACGACATGCGCCTGGTGATGGCGATCTCGGAGCGGGTGCTGGTGCTCGAGTTCGGCCGCACGATCGCCGACGGCGCGCCGGCCGCCGTGCGCAGCGATCCGCAGGTCGTCGCGGCGTACCTGGGAACGGCGAACTGATGCTGCTCGAGGTGCGCGACCTCTCGGCCGGCTACGGCGCGCTCGACGTCCTGCGTGGGATCGACCTCGAGGTCGGGGCCGGCGAGTTGGTCGCGGTCCTCGGTGCCAACGGTGCCGGCAAGTCGACCTTGCTGCGGGCGATTTCGCGCTACGACGTCGACGTCCGGAACGGAACGATCGTCTTCGACGGGCACGACGCGCTGCGCGCGTCGACCGAGCGGCTCGTGCGCTGGGGCGCGTTGCAGGTCCCCGAAGGGCGGCAGCTTTTCACCGAGCTGTCCGTCGACGACAACCTGCGGCTCGGTGCGTACGTGACCGACCGTCAGGCGCTCGCGAGCGAGCTCGACGGGATCTACGCGCGCTTTCCGCAACTCGCCGCGCGCCGTCGCGCGACCGCGTTCTCGCTCTCGGGCGGCGAGCAGCAGATGCTCGCAATCGGCCGCGCGTTGATGGCCAAGCCGAAGCTGCTGATGCTCGACGAGCCTTCGACGGGCCTGGCGCCGCAGATCGTCGAGCAGATCTTCGGGATCGTCGCCGAGCTGACACGCGCCGGTGTCGCGGTGCTGCTCGTCGAGCAGAACGCGTACCTGACGCTCAAGCACGCCGATCGCGCCTACGTGCTCGAACACGGCGCGGTCGCGCTGCACGATACCGCCGCGCGGCTGGCCGCCGACGCACGCGTCCAGGCGATCTACCTGGGCGGCCATACGGGTGGTGACGCGTGAGCGAGCCGATCGAACTGGGTCGTCTCGCGGGCGTCGTCGGCTACCACCTGCGGCGTGCGCAGCTGCGGTCCTACGACGATTTTCCCGCCGAGGCGACGCGGCGCGGCGTGACGCCCCCGCACTTGGCCGTGTTGCTCTTGGTCGAAGCGAACCCGGGGATCAAGCAGACCACACTCGCCAAGGTGCTCAGCCTGGACCGTTCGACGATGGTGCGGATGGTCGACCGGCTCGAGGAGGCCAAGCTGATCGAGCGCGGCAGCTCGCGGTCCGACCGCCGGGTCGCACCGCCGGTGCTGACGGCCAAGGGGCGGGCGTTCATCGACGCGATCCTGCCCAAGCTACTCGAATCCGAGGACGGCTGGCTGGCGCCGCTCAGTACGGCCGAACGGTCGATGCTGCTGCGTCTGCTGAGCAAGATCACCGCCTCGAAGATTGTTGCGGGAGGCAACAATTCGCGCTAGAATGCGGCTGAGGACATCATGAGCGTACCGTCTCCCACCCCGTTGCCGCCGTTGCGGGTCGATTCTACCGGTCCGATCGCTCACGTTCGGCTGATTCGGTCGGACAAGCGCAACGCGGTCAACATCGATCTGATCCACGCGCTCGACGCCGCCTTCTCGGCGCCGCCGCCGGGCACGCGCGTGTGGGTGCTCTCCGGCGAGGGCGACCATTTCTGCGCCGGACTCGATTTGACCGAGGCGCGCGAACGCACGCCCCAGGAGACGTTCGACCACTCGCAACTCTGGCGCCGGGTGTTCGAGAAGATCCAACTCGGCGGGATCCCGGTCGTCAGTGCGCTGCACGGCGCGGTCGTCGGCGGCGGCCTCGAGCTGGCCGCCTCGACGCACGTGCGGGTCGCCGACGAGACGGCCTTCTTCGCGCTCCCCGAAGGGCAGCGGGGGATCTTCACCGGCGGCGGCGCCGCGGTGCGCGTCGCGCGCATCATCGGTACCCACCGCATGATCGAGATGATGTTGACCGGTCACCGCTACGATGCTCGTGAGGGGCTGCAATTGGGCCTCGCGCACTACGTCGTCGCGCCGGGGACGGCGCTCGAGCACGCCACCGCGCTGGCCGAGAAGATCGTCACCAACGCACAGGGGACCAACACTGCGATCGTCACCGCGCTCGAGCGCATCGCATCGATGCCGCCCGACGCCGGGCTGTTCACCGAATCGCTCGTCGCCGCACTGGTCGAGTCGAGCGGTGAGGGGTATCAGCGCATCACCGATTTCTTGGAGCGACGCGTCCGATGAGCATGACGACCGCGTCCCGTGAGCAGCGCGTCTTGCGCTCCGAGGTGCCGCTGGGTGCCTTCCCCGACCGGGTCGGCGACGATCTGGTGCGCTGGGCGTCGGAACGTCCGGAACGGGTCTTCATCGCACAGCGCTCCGGCGAAGGCTGGCGCACGGTCACCTACATGCGCGCGCTGCAACGCGTGCGCGCGATCGGCGGCGCGCTGCTCGCGATCGGAGGGCCCGACCACCCGATCGCGGTGATCGCCGAGAACGGCATCGAGCATGCGCTGGTCGTGCTGGCGGCGATGTACGTCGGCGTCCCGGTCGCCGCGCTCTCGGTCAATTACGCCCGTCCCGACGCCGACCCCAACCGGCTGCGCGCGCTGATCGACGTGCTCCGCCCCGCCGCGGTGTTCGTCCCCGACGCTGCGATGGCGGACGTGGTCGCGCGGACGATCCACGGGCTGCCGGTGCTGACCGACGCGATGGCGCTGCGCGGCGACCCCGCCCTCGCCGACGAAGCGTTCGCGCGCATCCGGCCCGAAACGGTCGCTAAGGTCCTCTTCACCTCGGGCTCGACCGGCACGCCGAAGGGCGTGGTGACGACGCACCGGATGCTGTGCTCGAACCAGACCATGCTCTCGCAGATCTGGCCCGAGGCGGTCGCCGATCCGGTGCTGGTCGACTGGGCGCCGTGGAGCCACGTCGCGTCCGGCAACAAGTGTTTCGGCCTGGTGCTGCGCAACGGCGGAACGTTCTACGTCGACGACGGCCGGCCGTTGCCGGGTGCGTTCGACGCGACGCTGCGCAATCTGCGCTCGATCGCACCGACGTTCTACTTCAACGTTCCGCGTGGCTACGCGCTCCTCGCCGACGCGCTCGAGACCGACGTCCCGCTGGCGACGATGTTCTTCTCACGCGTGCGCGTGCTGCTCAACGCCGGCGCAGCGATCCCCGAGTCGCTGCGGCAGCGGCTGGCCGTGCTGGCGCGCCAGTATGCCGGGCGCGACGTCCCGGTCGTCTCGTGCTGGGGCGCGACCGAAACGGCGCCGATGGCGACCGCGGTCTGGGGACCGAACCCCGCCGCACCGGAGACGATCGGCACGCCGGTGCCGGGCGTCGAGATCAAGCTCGCCCCGGTCGGCGACCGTTGGGAGATGCGCGTGCGCGGACCGAGCGTGACGCCCGGCTATTGGCGCAACGTCGATGCGACCGAAGCCGCGTTCGACAGCGAGGGCTTCTACAAGACCGGTGACGCGGCGGAGCTGCTCGATCCCGAGGATCCTTCGCGCGGCATCCTCTTCGCCGGACGAATCAGCGAGAATTTTAAGCTTTCGTCGGGGACGTGGGTCAACGTCGGAGCGGTGCGGCTCGCGATCGTGGAGGCGGCGACGCCACTGCTCGACGACGTCGTCGTGGCCGGCGCCGACCAGGACGCGATCGGCGTCTTGGGGTTCCTCAATCTCGCCGCGGCGCGTGAGCTGACCGGTTTGCCGCACGCGGAGCGCGCCGAGCTGATCGCTCACCCGACCGTGCGCGAACGACTGAGCGCGCTGATCGCCGAGCGCAACCTGCGTGCCCGCGGCGGGTCGATGCGGGTCGCGCGCGTGCTGCTGCTCGCGGACGCGCCCAGCGGCGCCGAGGGTGAGATCACCGACAAGGGATCGCTCAACCAGCGGCGCGTGCTGACCCGTCGCGCGGCCGACGTCGCGCGCCTGTACACCGAACCGCTCGATCCCGAGGTACTCGTCCTCGCATGAATCCGGTCACCTACGACGACGTGTGGCTGCTGGGCGGTGCCCGCACACCGTTCGTCGACTACAACGGCCCGATCCGCGACGTCTCGCCGACCGATCTTGGGATCGCCGCCGCCCGCGCGGCGTTGGAGAAGACGGCGACCGATCCGGCCGACGTCGATCACGTCATCGCCGCCAGCGTCGCGCAGGCATCGTTCGACGCGTATTGCTTCGCCCGCCACGTCGGCCTCTATAGTGGGGTGCCGATCGAGGTGCCGGCGCTGCAGGTCATGCGCGTCTGCGGCTCGGGCTTCGAGACGATCGTCAACGCCGCCGACGCAGTGGCGCTCGGTCGCGCGACCCGCGCGCTGTGCGTCGGGGCCGAATCGATGTCGCGCAATCCGGTCGTCGCCTACACGCACCGCGGCGGCTTCAAAATGGGCCAGGTGCAGTTCGCCGACTTCCTGTGGGAAGCGACGCTCGACACGGCGCCGGGCATCCGCATGGGCGACACGGCCGAAAATCTCGCCAAACAGTACGGTCTCGGGCGCGAGGAGGTC
>JBEKAU010000123.1:0-7094 GCA_050015755.1 Vulcanimicrobiaceae bacterium
CTCACTGGCCGAAGGACTCTCGGACGCGGCGCGTACCGCCGACCGCGAAGCCGACGCCGGCGCGACCGCCGTCAACGGCACCGAGGCCGCGATCCAGCGACTGCAAGAACGCTCGCACGCGGTCATGCAGGCGATGTCCTCACTCGAAGAACGCTCGGTCGAGGTCGAAGGGATCCTCGAAGCGATCGACGCGATCGCCGAACAGACGAACCTGCTCGCGCTCAACGCCGCGATCGAAGCGGCACGCGCCGGCGACCACGGCCGCGGCTTCGCGGTCGTCGCCGACGAAGTGCGCAAGCTCGCCGAACGCTCTGCGATCTCGACCAAAGAGATCGCCGGCATCGTCGGGGCGATCCGCCGCGAGACCGTCGCGGTCGCCGCCGGCCTGAGCGAGTCGGACAACGCGATGGCCGAGACACGCACGCTGGCCGAGCGCGCGTCGGCGTCGTTCCAGGGCGTCGCCACCGCGATCGACCGGACCCGCACAGTCGCCGACGACGTCGCGCAGCGCGCGGAGCGGATGCGCGCCACCTCGGACGGCCTGACCAACAACGTCGAGAACGTCTCGGCCGTGGTCGAGCAGAACGCGGCTGCCGCCGGCGAGATGCGCGAGTCGGCCGGCGCGGTCGCCGACAGCCTGCGCCCGGTCGCGCTCAGCGCCGAAGAGCAGTCGGCCAGCGTCGACAACGTCTCGACCTCGACCCTCGAACTCTCCGCGCAGATGCGACAGATCGACGCGAGCGCCTCGAAGCTGCGCGAGCACGCCGACCAGCTCGGCGACCTCGTGCGCACGTTCCGCGTGCGCGGCGAGGTCGACCGCTCAGACCGCTTGGTATCGGCGCAGGAAGATCTGCTGCGTATCGACGCGGGTTTCGCCGGGCATGACGCCCCGTCGCTCGTACGAGCCATCGGAGCGTAGCACCCGCGTCTTGACGTTGTCCTTGAGATAGACGTCCAGGATGTCATCGCAGATCATGTCGCGCAGCACCGGATCGAAGACGGGTAGCACCGTCTCGACCCGGCGATCGAGGTTGCGGCCCATCCAGTCGGCGCTCCCGATGTAGACCTCGCGTTCGCCGCCGTTGGTGAACACGAAGATCCGCGAGTGCTCGAGGAACCGGCCGACGATGCTGCGGACGCGGATCGTCTCGCTGATCCCCGGCAGGCCGGGGCGCAGAACGCACATCCCGCGCACGATCAGATCGATCGGCACGCCGGCAGCCGAGGCGCGGTAGAGCGCCTGCACGATCCCGGCGTCGCTGACGGCGTTCAGTTTGGCGACGATGCCGCTGGGCCGGCCTTCGCGCGCGTGCCTGGTCTCGCGGTCGATCAGCTCCTCGAAGCCGACCCGCAGCCCGGTCGGCGCGACCATCAGCTGTTCGTAGCTGTCGGCCTTCGAGAAGCCGGTCAGCGCGTTGAACAGCTGGGTTGCGTCGGCGCCGAGATCGGCGCGGCACGTGAACAGGCTCAGGTCGGTGTAGATGCGCGCCGTCTTGTCGTTGTAGTTCCCGGTGCCGAAGTGCATGTAGCGGCGGATGCCGTCCGCCTCCTCGCGCACGATCAGCGTGACCTTGGCGTGCGTCTTGAGCCCGGCGACGCCATAGACGACGTGGACGCCGACGCGTTCGAGCGTGCGCGCCCAGTGGATGTTGTTCTCTTCATCGAAGCGCGCCTTGAGCTCGATCAGCGCGGCGACTTGTTTGCCGTCCTCGGCGGCGGCGAGCAGCGCGCCGACCACCGGCGAGTTGCCCGAGGTGCGGTACAACGTCTGTTTGATCGCCAGCACGCTCGGATCGTGCGCGGCCTGCTGCACGAACTGCACGACCGGATCGAACGACTCGTAGGGATGGTGCAGCAGCAGATCGCCCTCGCGGATCACCGCGAACATATCGGTCTGTCCGAGCAGTCGTTTGGGGATCGTCGGCGTGAACGGCGGATCGTGGAGCCCCGGCTCGTCGATATTGACCAGCGTCCACAGATCGCCGGTGCCCATCAGTCCCGCGACCTCGTAGCAGTCGCCGCGGTCGAGCTCGAGCGCTTCGAGCACCATGTCGCGCAGCGCGTCCGGCATTCCGGCCTGGACCTCGAGCCGCACCGGCTCGCCGAAGCGGCGTTTGCGCAGCTCCGATTCGATCGCGCGCAGCAGATCGTCCGCTTCGTCCTCCTGCAAGTCGAGGTCGGCGTCGCGAGTGACCCGGAAGAGATACGCCGCGAGCACGCGCAAACCGGGAAAGAGCGCCTCGAGGTTGTGCGCGATGATCTCTTCGAGCATCACGAACCAGCGCTGGCCGGTCGGCGCCGACTCGACCGGGACGAAACGCGGTAACGAACCCGGCACCTTGACGCGCGCGACGTAGTGGACCACACCCTCGGGGGTCGTCTCCTCGAGCTCCACGGCCAGCGAGATCGACAGGTTCGAGATGTACGGGAACGGATGCCCTTTGTCGATCGCCAGCGGGGTGAGCACCGGGAACACCCGCTCGTCGAAGTAGCGCCGCATCGCGCGCTTGGTGCTCGAATCGAGCTGGTCGTAGCCCAGGATTCGGATCCCGTGCCGCTCGAGCGCGGGCAGGATCTGGTTGCGCAGGCAGTCGTCCGTCCGGGCCAGCGTGCGGCGCAGCTTCGCGCTGACCAGGTCGAGCTGTTCTTCCGGCAGCCGCCCGTCGTCGGAGCGCCGATGGACCTCCGCGGCGAGCTGTTGCATGAGGCCCGCGATGCGGATCATGAAAAACTCGTCGAGGTTGGTCCCGAAGATCGCGATGAACTTGAGCCGCTCGAGCAACGGGTTGCGCTCGTCGAGGGCCTCCTCGAGGACGCGATCGTTGAACTCGAGCCACGAGGTCTCGCGATTGATATAGAGCGCTGGATCGTCCAGCTTCAGGACGGGCGCCGGGCGGAGCTCGGGGTCGGCCTGCGAACCGGTGATCATGGTTTCCGGTGGGTTCGGCGTGTGAGCGCGGACTTCTTGGCGCACCTCGGGCAGCACGTCATCCTGGCCGGGTCGGCACTGGGCCTCGCGCTCCTGATCGGCATCCCGCTGGCCGGCGCATGCGCCGATCGCGGCCTCCCGCGGGTCGTCGTGCTGGGGCTGGCCGGTGGCCTGCGGGTGGTCCCCTCGCTCGCCGTCCTGATCTTGGCGCTGCCGCTGCTGGGCCTGGGCTTCGCGCCCTCGCTGCTCGCGCTCGTCATCCTGGCCGTCCCACCGATCCTCATCAACGCCGACCTCGGACTGCGCGGCGTCCCGGCCGACACCTTGGAGGCCGCACGCGGGACCGGGATGACCACGCGGGAGATCGGGCTGCGCGTGCGCTGGCCGCTCGCGCTCCCGGTCGTCGCCGTCGGCGTGCGTACCGCGGCGGTCGAGGTCGTCGCCTCGGCGACCCTGGCCGCGTTCATCGGTGGTGGCGGCCTGGGCGATGAGATCGTCGCCGGGTTTGCCGGCGGCGATCTCGGCGAGCTGATCCTCGGGGCGACGTCGGTCGCGCTGCTCGCGCTCGCGGTCGACCTCGCCCTGGGCGCGCTCCAACGGCGGCTCACCGTTTGAGCAGGGCGCTCTCGCGTGCGCGCGCGCTCGCGATCCTCGGCGTCGCGCCGCTGGCCGGTTGCGGCCTCGGCGGTTCGCCGCGTGTCGGGTCGAAGAACTTCACCGAAGAGCTGCTGCTGGGTGAACTGTACGCGCAGACGCTCGAACGCGCGGGCATGCACGTCGCGCGACGGCTCGACCTGGGTGCGACGGCGATCGCGATGCTCGCGCTCCAACGCGGCGACATCGACCTCTATCCCGAGTACACCGGCACCGCGCTGCTCGACGTGCTGCATCAGGCGCCGATCGCCGATCCGCAGCGCGCTTACGCGACCGTCGCGCGCGCGTACCGCGAGCGCTTCGACCTGACGTGGCTGCGGCCGGCGCCGTTCGACGATTCGCAGGCACTCGCCGCCACCGCCGCGTTCGCACGCCGGCACGGCCTGCGCACGCTCAGCGACGTCGCGCGGGCGGCACCGGAGCTGGTCCTGGGGACCGTCCCGGAATTCTTGCACCGTGCCGACGGATTGCCGGGACTGCAGCGCGTCTATGGCGGCTTTCGTTTCCGACGCGTCGTGCAGCTCGCCAACGGCGTGAAGTACGACGCGCTGCTGCGCGGCGCGATCGACGTCGTGCTGGCGTTCACGACCGACGGCGAGATCGACGCCGACCACCTGGTCGTGTTCGAGGACGATAAGCATCTCTTTCCGGCGTATCAGGCCGCGCCGGTCGTCCGGCCCACGGCGCTGGCCGCGCACCCGCAGCTCGCGCCGGCGCTCGACGCGCTCGCGCCACGCCTGACGACCGAGGTGATGCGGCGCCTCAACCGGGCAGTGGACGGCCCCGCGCAACGCGAACCGGCCGACGTGGCCCGCGAGTTTCTCGACCGTGGCTGAGACGCAGATCGGCGGCGCGCAGGTCGTCCTCGACGGCGTCGGGGTGCGCTATCCCGGCGGGACGATCGCCGTGCACGACGTCTCGCTGACGATCCATGCCGGTGCGTTCGCGGTGCTGCTCGGCCCCTCGGGCTGCGGCAAGAGCACGCTGGTGCGCACCATCAACCGCATGATCGAACCGACCGTCGGCACCGTGCGCATCGACGGCGAGGACGTGCGCGCGCGCGATGCGACGCTGGTGCGGCGCGAGATCGGCTACGTGATCCAAGCCGTCGGCCTCTTCCCGCACTACACGGTCGCCGAGAACATCGCGATCGTGCCGACACTGCTGGGCTGGGACCGCGGGCGGATCGCGCAGCGCGTCGACGAGCTGCTGACGATGGTCTCGCTCGACCCGGCGCGCTACCGCGACCGGATGCCCCGCGCACTCTCCGGCGGCGAGGCGCAGCGCGTCGGCGTCGCCCGCGCGCTGGCGGCACAGCCGCGCGTGCTGCTGATGGACGAACCCTTCGCGGCGGTCGACGCCATCGTGCGGCGGGCGCTCCAGGACGAGATCGCGCGCGTCCACCGCGAGATCGGGACGACGATCGTCTTCGTCACCCACGACGTCGACGAGGCGCTGCGGCTGGCCGACGTCGTCGTCGTGATGAACGCCGGCCACGTCGTGCAGACGGCGCCGCCCGACGCGCTCTTGGCGCAGCCGGCGGACGACTTCGTGCGTTCGCTGGTCGGTGTCGACGCGGAAACGCGGCGGCTCGTCGCCGAGCGGCCGCTGCTGCCGTGACGTACCTGCGCGGCCACGCCGCCCTGGTCGCGCAACTCGCGGGCGAACACGTCATCCTCGTGCTCGTCGCGCTGGCGATCGCGCTCGCGATCGCCCTCCCGCTGGGCGTGCTCGCCGCGCGGCGACCGCGCGTCGGCGCGCTGATCGTCGCGATCGCCGGCGTGCTCTATACGATCCCGAGCCTGGCGCTGCTCGCGCTGCTGGTCGTCGCGCTCGGCATCGGACCGCTGAGCGCGATCGTCGCGCTGGTCCTCTACGCGCAGCTCGCGCTGGTACGCGGCGTCGTCGCCGGCTTGCGCGGCGTCGACCCGGCCCTGCTCGATGCGGCGCGCGGCCTGGGCCTCTCGCCGCGCCAAATGCTGCTGCGGGTCGAGTTCCCGGTCGCGCTGCCGGTGGTGCTCGGCGGCGTGCGGCTGGCGACGATCACGCTGGTCGCACTGGCGACCGTCGCCGGTTGGATCGACGCGGGGGGCCTGGGGACGCTGATCTTCGACGGACTCGCCGAGCACCACACGCAGCCGGTCGTCGTCGGCGCGCTCGCCTCGATGGTGCTCGCGATCGCCGCCGACGCGGCGCTGCGCGGGGTCGGCCGCCAGGTGCAGCGATGACGTACATGTTCGCGTTCGGCACGCTGCGGCGGCCGGCATGGCGGCTCGCGCTACTCGGTCACGACGCCAACGCCGAGCCGGCGACCCTGGTGGGTTGGGAGCGGGTCGTGCTGCAGGTCGGCTACCTCTCGGTGCGGCCGCGCGGCGGCGGTGTCGTGCGCGGGTGGCTCTTGACGCTCAACGAGGTCGACTGGCAGATCATCGACGCGTGGGAAGCGGTGCCGTTCTACCACGCCGCGGAGGTGACGGTCGAGACCGCACACGGGCCGGTGGCAGCGCTCGTCTACACCCGCGATGAGCCCGACGCGCGCCCATTCACCGACGACGAGCGCGACGCGCTGCTGGACGACGCGACCGTCGAGGAGGCCGTCGCCGCGTTCGGCGAGGAGGCTGCGCGGCTGCGCGTTCAGGCCGCGCCGATGACCCGCCCGAGCCCGTAGAGGGTGCGCCCTTCGCGCAATGCCGCCCGCGCTTCGTCGAGCGTGTCGGGCTGCGGCGCCGGTTGGCGCGCAAAGTAGAGCAGTCCCTCATAGAAATAGGGGTACTTCGCGACCTCTTGCAGCGTGCGGGCTACGGTCAACCGAACCTCGGCCGGAACGCCGAACCGCGCCATCGAGGTCCGCGCCGCGGCCAGCAAGGCCTCGGGCCCCTCGAAGATCCCGGCCCAGGTGAGAAACGCCATGGGTCCGTGCTCTTCGTCGTGCGCGATGATTCCCACGACGTCATCCATCGGGGAGCCCTCTTCCCGCACCAAGCGGGAAATCTCCCGTTCGCTCGCCTCAGGCAACGATCAGCAACGAGAGGGCGTAACGCCCCCCGGCATCGGTGTAGGTGACCCGCTCGGTATAGCCGCAGCGCGAGGCCAGCGCGACGATCTCGTCACGGCTGAACTTGTACGAGGACTCGGTGTGGATCGCATCGCCGCGGCCGAATTCAACGCTCACCTCGGCGAGCGGGATGCGCACCCGTTGCGCGCGCTCGGCGACCAAGTACGAGCGCACCGCGCCGCCCGCATCGTCCCAATTCGCGCGGAAGCGGAACGCGTCCAGATCGAAATCGGCGCCTAGCTCGCGATTCATCCGCGCCAACAGGTTCTTATTGAACGCGGCGGTGACGCCGGTCGGATCGTCGTACGCGAGCTCGAGACGTTCGATGGATTTCTTGAGATCCGTCCCGAGCAGCAGGGCGTCACCGGGCCGCAGCGCGCCGGCGATGCTGCGCAGCAGTGCGGCGGCCGCGGCCGGCTCGTAGTTTCCCACATTGGAACCTAAGAACAGCGCCAT
>JBEKAU010000124.1:0-7083 GCA_050015755.1 Vulcanimicrobiaceae bacterium
ATTTGAGATTCGCACGCCTCGGGGCTCCGGCGCTCACGGCGCTGGCCCTCGCCGCGTGCAGCGGCGGCGGCGGTGGCGGCACGACCGTGCCGCACAGTGTTCCGCAAACCTCGCCATCGACGACGCCGTCGTCACCGCCGGTCACAACCGGCTCGCAGGCGCGGTTGACGGTGACGATCCCTCGCATCAAGACGAGCAGCTACGGCAAGACGACTGCGGCGACGAAACGCTCGCCCCGCTACATATCGACGTACGCGGAAGGGCTACAGGTCGCGGCGACCGCTGGAACGACGACCAAGACGCTGTACTTCGACATCTCGTCGAACAACACGTCGTGCACGTTCACGCCAACCGCGGAGACGTGCACGCTCACGCTGCCCTGGCTCGCCGCATCCGAGACGATCTCGGCCACCGAGACCGATGCGACGCCGACCAACGAAAACCAAACCACGTTCCAAGGCGACGGCTTCCCGACGAGCACGGACATCCTCGCGATCGGAACGACGCAAGCGACGCTCACACCCGGAGTTGCCACCACCGTCAGCCTCGGGCTCTCACCCATCGCCTACTCGTTTTTCGACGGGACCAACGCGGTCGACCAAGCGTTCAGCGGACAATTCCCGGGGTTGTTGACGCTCGCGCTGGATTCGCCGACCTTCGCGGTCGACCCGCAGGTCTTCACCGACACGACCCAACGCGTCGTCGTGACGGCGGGCACGCAAGTGCAAGGGCTCGTCGCGACCACGTTCGAGGACTTCGACGGAGGGGACTACGACGACGACACGACACCGTTGCCGTTCGCAAATCTCGCCGACGCGGCAGCACCCTTCACGGTCACCGCGAGCGGCAGCGGTACGACGGTGTTCCCCTATGCCAACACGGGCTTCTCCAACGCCTTCAGCGCGCTGCCGCAGGCGGGGGCGACCGCGCCACCCTCGGCACCGTCCGGATACACGCAAAATGCGACGATTCCGAACGACGGATACCAGTGGGCGAACTCCTTCTTCCTGACCGGCATCTATTACGACGGCACCTCGTCCGCCGGCTCGACGGTGACGTTCTCGACGGCCTCGTCCGCGGCAACCGCGACGGCGACGCTCGTCGCCAACAGCAGCACGGCGCCCACGCCCTTCACCGTCGGGCCGTACACGGCGAGCTTCCAATACACCATCGTGCCGGTCTCCGCGAGCGCGTCGGCCACATCGACGAGCCTGGGCGGAGCGTCGATCACGGTGACCGGCAGCTCAGCCGGTGCGGAATATCCGATGAGTTTCGACTCCGATTGCACCGGCACGGGTGGCGCGTCCATCACCAGCGGCAGCTCGGAGAATACCTTCGTCGTCTCGCCCGTCGCCGCGGGGACGTGCACGCTGTATCTCAATGACGGGGATACGGACGTCGCGAGCAATCCGATCACCCTGACGATCGGCGGTTACACCACGCCGAGCGGATTCACGGCGTCCCCGAGCAACGTGGCGTTCGATCTCGCTTCGAACACCGCTCCCGTGACGGTGACGCTCACCGATAACGCCGGCTCACTGTCAAGCGCATCCCCGACGATCGCGTGTGTGCCCACGGGGGATTCGAACACCGTGGCGAGCGTCGGCGGATACGCCAGTTCGAGTCCGTCGAGCGCGACGTTCAACGTCCTCGTCCCAGCCGGCGCAGGCACCGGCGTTTGCACCGTGACCATCACGGACGGCTCGGGCAACAAGCTCGGCCTGCCGGTGACGGTCACCGAGAACGAAATCGGCGTGTTCGCCAAGCACCGGAACCGGAAGACGAAGTAGAGGAGCGCCGAGACATGCAACGATCCACCCTCGCGTTCGGTACGGCGACGATCGCCGCCGCAGTGCTCCTCGCCGCGTGCGGCGGGGGCGGCGGCGGTGCAACACGCTCGAGCGTCCCCGGCGTCACGCCGACGGGTCAACCGTCGTCCGCGCCGGTCCAGCCGTCCGGAAAAACCACCAAGCTGACCCTCACGATCCACCGCAAACCCGCATCGGTGAAACTGCCGTGGTCGTCCGCGGCAGTCAAGGCGACGGCCGCGAAGCGCACGCCGAAGTATCTTTCGGAGAACGTCGCGGGCTTGCAGATCGCGATCACCGCCGGCGCGCAGAACCTAACCCTCTACGCGGACCTCTCCGACGTGAACAACAACCCCTTGTGCGTCGGGGAAGCGACCGCGGCCAACAACTACACGCAGACGTGCGTGATTCCCATCTCCATGCTGGCCGCGTCGGAGACGATCACCGTCACCGAACTCGACGCGCCACCGCTCAACGAGACCAACGGCTTCGGCACCGGGTTCCCGACGAGCGCCGACGTGTTAGCCGTCGGCAGCGCGACCGCGACTGCCGCAACCGCCGGCTCGACCGGGGTAACGTTGATCGGGCTCTCGCCGGTCATCGCGAATCTCGGAAGCTTAGGTCCCGCGCCGTTCGGCGACGTAGCGGTGGATCAGAACAACGGCCGCGTCGTCGTTCTGGCGGGTACGCCCGCGCTCGACGTCGACGCGACGGTCGCCGGCGACGAGTCGGGAGCAGCTGGCGACGACGACCAGACGCCGCTCCCGTTCGTCGACCTCAACGGCTCAGCGGTACCGCTCACCGTCGAGGCCCTGAGCGGAGCGGGGACGGCAACCCAGGACGTCCTCGTCTACCCCTACCGAAACGCCGGCTTCCTCAACAATCCGAGCGTGTACGTCAACGAGGGGACCGGCACGATCGTGCCGCCGCCGGCGGGCGGCC
Source organism: Vulcanimicrobiaceae bacterium (assembly GCA_050015755.1). Classification (GTDB taxonomy): domain Bacteria; phylum Vulcanimicrobiota; class Vulcanimicrobiia; order Vulcanimicrobiales; family Vulcanimicrobiaceae; genus Vulcanimicrobium. The sequence goes on from JBEKAU010000124.1 coordinate 2,751, forward strand.
TCGCGCAGAGCGTCTCGATCCCCACCGACGACTACCTCTGGGCAGGAGCGCTGATCATCTACGCATTCTCGTACGATGGCGCCACGCCGCCGGCATCCGCTCCGTACTACGTGTTCGGGGTACAGAACAATCTCACCATCGCCCCCGGCACCGTCGGCTTTGCCGCCAGCAACAGCGGTATTCCGTACACGGCTTCCTCGTACACGCTGCTCGCGCCGCTTTCGCAGTCGGTCACGAGTACATCGCTCACGGTCGGCGCGACAGCGAGCGCGACGGTGACCGACTACGGCTCCGTCGATGGCGTCAACGCCTCCTTGTGTCTCGACGCGAACGGCAACCCTGGCGTTGCAGCCGTCGTCGCGGCGGGCGCCTACAACGTGACGGCCGGGACGCAGGGCTACACCGTCGCCCCGATCAGCGCGGGAAGCTGCACCTTCAACTTCAGCGACGGCGACACCGGGATTCCGCTCGCGCCGCTGACGGTCACGGTTTCGGCGCAGGCCAACTCACCGATCACCGCCTCGCCGACCACCGTCACGCTGGACGCGTCCGGGTCGCCGGCGACGCTGACGGCAAGCGAGTCCGCCTACGCGGGCACGTTCACGCCGACATTGACCTGCCAAGACACATCGCCGGCGCCGACCAACTCGATGCCGACACTCGCCTCGACTGCGGCGGCGACGTCGTTCACGATCGACACCGGTGCCGACAGCGCGGTGTGCGCGCTCGTGCTCAGCGACACCAACGGCCACAGCGTGACCGTCCCCGTCCTCGAGTCGGCGCTCGAAGCGGGCTTCAACAGCAAGCACCGGAAGACGAAGTAAGGAGCATCGCGACATGAACCGATTCGCTATCGTTCGCCTCGGTGCGCCCTCGCTCGTCGCGCTGCTGCTGGCCGCCTGCAGCGGCGGCGGCGGTAGCGGGAGCACCACGCATACGGTGCTCCCGTCGACGCCGTCGACCGGACCCTCCGCCGCCCCGTCGCCGTCCGCCGCGCCGGCCGGCACCGGTCTGCGCCTCAAGTTCTCGATTCATCGCGGCACGCCCACCCAGAGTGCGGCGGCGAAGAAACGCTCGCCGAAATACATCTCGCGCTACGTGCAGGGGATGCAGATCACGGTTGCGTCCGCCTCAACATCGCAGACGATCTACATGGACACCTCGGCGAGCAACACGGCCGACTGCAGCAACGAAAACGGAGACGTGCTCGCCTGCACGATCGCGCTGCCGATCCTTGCCAACACGGAAACGGTGAGCGCGATCGAAACCGATCAGCTTCCCACGGATGAGAATCCGACCACGTTCACCGGCGACGGGTTCCCCGACGGAACGTATCCGGCCAGCAAGCCGGCGACGAACATCCTCGCGACCGGGAGCGGCACGGCCACCGTCGCGCCGGGCGTGACGACGGTCGTGAGCATCACCCTCAACCCCGTCATCGGGGCGTGGACCGCGAGCTCGGGCAACAGCGGCAACGGGAATGCGATGTGGGCAGATTCGCAATCCATCGTCGTCGATGGGTGCTCGTCGGCGCTCACCGAGGCGAGCATCTACGACGGCAACCAGAACTACTGCACGGATCCGCTCACCAACACGATCCGCGTCGCCGTCACACCCGGGTCGCCGCAACTCAATGGTCTCGAGCCGGTCTTCGAGGACCGGGCACTCAACCAGTACGACTACGACGACGAGAGCGAAATCGCAGCGCCGTTCGTCGACGTCGACGGAACGGCCACCCCGGCCACCGTCACGAGCGGCTCCTCGCATCTCACCTTCAACGCCTACCCGAACACCAACTTCGCGGGCAGCCTCACCCTGCCGTCGGCCTCCGCGAGCGCACCGGCCGGATACGGCGCGTCGACCTCGATCCCGAACGACGGGTACGAGTTCTCCAGCAACTACTTCGTCATCGGCCTGAACTACGACGGCAGCACGCCGTCGCTGAGCGGCCAGCTCTACGATCAGGCAACGCTCTCGAACGGCCTCTCGCACACGGCGACGCTGCACAACCCGCAGGACGGGAACTTCACCGTCGGCCCGTATCCGGTGTCCGCATTCATCGACGTCGTCCCGGTCCAGGCGTATCCTTCGGCTGAAACAGTCAGCATCTCCGGGAACAACGGACAGGCAACGGGCTCGGTGACCGGCTACGACTGGGGAGCCTCGTACAACCAGTTCTTGCAAATCTCATGCTCCAACGGCACGGCGCTCTCGTCGGGCGTCAACAACGAGGCCTCGCTAGGCGGCGGTCAGTTCGACGAGGTCGTGTTCTCGCTCACGCCGTCGGGATCGCCCGGAAGTTGCACCGTGAACGTCATGGACGGTTATACGCTCGTCCCCTCGAACACGCTCACGGTTACCGTCAACTCATAGCGGCAGGCGGCCGTCGCGTGCCGATCTGCGTCGCCGCCTCGAAAGCGGCGGCAACGCGGAGCAGGCCACGCTCGTCGCGGTACCGTCCAACGATCTGAATCCCGACCGGCAAGCCCTTCGGGGTGAAGCCGGCCGGGACCGAGATTGCCGGATGGCCCGTGACCGTGATGCGCGAGCACGAGCGCATCCAGTCGATGTACGTCTCCATCGGCACGCCGTCGACCTCGGTCGGGTACGGCACGTCGACCGAGAACGGCGGCACCTGGTTGACGGGCGCGACCAGATAGTCATAGCGCTCGAAGAACGCGTGCATCCGCGCGAAGAGCCGCGTGCGCGCCACATCCGCGGCGACGATCTGCGCGCCGGTCAACGCGAGGCCAACGCCCGCGTTCCACCGCACGGTCTCCTTGACGAGCTCACCGTACTTGTCGATCAGCGGCGCGAATCCGGCAAACAGCAGGCCGCGCAGCACGACGAAGATCTCGTCGGCGTCGGCGAGGTCCGGCTCGTCTTCGTCGACGTGGCAGCCCAGTTGCTCGAACACCGCTCGCTGAGCGGCAACGACGTCACGCACGGCGGGATCGACCGGTAGACCGCCGAGTGTCGCACTCCACGCGACGCGCACACCGCGCACGTCGGCATCCTGCGGGGCGCGAAAGATCGCGCCGTCCCCGCCGATCGTCTGCGGGTCGCGCGCATCGGGACCTGCCAGGACGCTCAGCAGCAGCGCGACGTCGCCGACGGTGCGGCCCATCGGGCCCGACACCGACGCCGGAATCCACGCGTTCTCGGTCGGCCACGTCGGCACGCGCCCCAGCGACGGCCGCAAGCCGACGACGTTGCAGAAGTTGGCCGGATTGCGCAGCGAGCCGCCCAGGTCGCTGCCGTCGGCCAGCGCGACCATCCCGATCGCAAGCGCGACGGCGGCACCCCCGCTGCTGCCGCCGCAGGTCTTCTCGAGGTCGTACGGGTTGCGCGTCGCGCCGAACACCGGGTTGAACGTCTGCGAGCCGGCGGCGAACTCCGGGACGTTGCTCTTGCCGATCGCGATCGCACCGGCGGCGCGCTGGCGCTCGACGATCGCGGCGTCCACGTCGGGGACGAAGTCGGCGAAGATCGGCGAGCCGAACGTCGTGCGCATCCCGCGGGTGACGACGGTGTCCTTGTGGGCGACCGGCAGACCGTGCAGCGGACCGGGCTCGGCGCCGCGCGCGAGCGCATCGTCGGCACGCTGGGCCGCGGCGAGCGCGCCTTCGGCGTCGAGCGTGACGATCGCGTTGAGCCGCGGGTTCTCGCGCTCGACGCGGGCGAGGTGCGCGGTCATCACCTCGCGCGCCGAGAGTTCCTTGGCGCGCAGCCGGCGCGCCAGTTCGGTGGCCGGGAGGAAGCACAGATCGTCCACCCGGCCTCCTTACGCGACCGCTACGCCGCGTGCCCTCCGTCGACGACCATCAGCCGCGCGCCCCCGCGCAGCGCCTGCGCCCGGGTTTCGCCGGTACGGAAACCCTCGAGCAGCTGCTCGAGCGAACGGGCCCGCTCGCGGGTCGCCTTGGTGGAGCCGTCGACGTGCGCGAGCTCCGCCACGATCTGCTCGGTGGCCGCGCTGATCTGCTCCATGGCCGCCAGCGACCGGCTTGCCTCGCCGGCGATCGCGGTCAGGAAGTTCGCCAACTCGCCGCTCGTGCGCTGCTGACCCTCGGCGTGCGCAGCGTTGCGCTGCGCATCCTCGTCGAGTGCGACGATGCGTCCCGCAAGCTCGCCCGAGGTGCGGCGCATGTGCGCGGCGCGCCGGGCGACATCATCGGCAACCTTTGCGGTGCCGTCGATCGCGTGGCGGATCCCGCCCAGCGCCTCGGCGGCGCTGCGGGCGAGGTCGGCGCCACCGGTCGTTGCGGCCGCGGCCTGGCGCATCGCGCCGGCTGCTCGCGCCGCGTCGGTGCGCGTCGCCGCCAAACTCGAC
>JBEKAU010000125.1:0-7065 GCA_050015755.1 Vulcanimicrobiaceae bacterium
ACACCGCAACGCGTCACCAACGCGAAGTCGGGACCGGCTACTTCGATGAGGTCGCCAAGGTTTGCGGCGGCGGCCAATCCTCGACCACGGCGCTGACCGGCTCGACCGAAGAAGCGCAATTCCGTCCCACCGCCCTCGTCTGACTCCGAACGGACGGACGGCAACCGCGCGCGCGGCGCTCAGTCGCGCGCGCGGTGTTGTCGGAAGGTCAGGTTGATGCGTTCGCCCGCCACGCGTTTGTCGCGGGGAACGCGGTGCTCCCAGTAGAGGTGGGTATCGCCCGCCATGACGACCAGGTCGCCGTGCGTGACGTCGACGGTGATCGGGTCGTAGCGTAGGCCGCTGTCCTTCTTCGGGCGCAGCTGGAACGCACGCGTCGCGCCGAGCGAGAGCGAAGCGACGACCAGCCGTGCATCACGCTCACCGTCGGTATCACCGTGCCAGGCGACCGCGTCGCGCCCGTCGCGATAGCGGTTGAGGTGGACGTAATCGTACGTCGTGCCGGTGGCCGCCTCGACGCGTTCGCGGACGCCTTGCAGCAGCGGCGTCCACGGCTGCGGCTTGCCCTCACCGCGGCCAGCCGTCTCACGCGGCACGAGGACCCGCTTGCCGTACATGATCCGCGAATCGGCCCGCCACTGCGTGTCGGCGTTCAGCTCGCGAATGAGTGCCTCGCCGGTCGCCGCATCGAGAAACTCCGGCAAATAGGTCACGTCGCCATGATCGCCGACGATGGTCGTCGGGAGCGTAGCGGTGGTGAAGAGCGGCAGTTGGCGAACGGCGTACATGGTCAGATGGGCCTCGAACGTATGTTCGAGGCCCATCTGGGGCGGTCCTGGTCGAACTGGGGCTAACTGTGGCCCCCCGCCGCGACGAACGCGTCCGCTGCGGGCACCAGTCGGTGCTTGAGGTCGACCTGGAACTGGGCGGTCTGCATGCCGCGCGCGATGTACTGCGCGGTGGTCGGCGGAACGTGCGCGCGCACCCACGCCTCCAACTGGTCGAGCGGAGTCGCGTTCCAATAGACCTGGGGCACGAACTGTGCCAGCGGCAAGATGCGCTCGAACTCCGACATCGACGCCAACAGCTGGTCGGAATGTCCGGTGAAGAACTGCCAGCTCAAGGTCGGGTTGTAGTCGCTGGTCATGAAGACGAAACGCAACCGCATCGCGGCGGCCTGCGGCGGGATCGCCGGGGACATCGCGAGTTGCAGCGCTTCCTGCGCGAGCTTGGGATCCTTCGTCGAGAACAACGGCACCGTGTAGCGCATGAACGTGCCCTGTTCGGTGGCCGTCTTCGCCAGGCCGACGAGTTGGTCGAAGGTCGCCTGGTCGGCGTTGGTCGCGACGATCGTCAGGACCGTTCCCTGATCGTCGGGCGCGAGCGTTGTGTGATCCTTGAGGAAGGCGGCGAAGCGCTTGTGCGCCTCGTCGACGACCGGCTGGTATCCGCTCGCGCCGAGCCCCTGCAGTGTGCTGCGCCGCAGCGCCTGCGTCGCCGGCGTTTCACCCGGCTTCGCATCCCAGCCCAGCGCGGTGTACACCGGCATCACGAGCTTTTGCGCGTACGCGACGTAGGCCGCATAGCCGGGCGTCCCGCGCTCGTCCTGTTCGATGGTCGAGAGCGCATCTTCGACTCTGCTCCACGCGCGCGCGTCGAGGTCGGTCCCCATCGACGAGGCGAGCGCGAAGAACGACGAGAGCGGGGCTTGACCCGCCTCGACGAGCGCCCACTGATCGTCGAGCATCGCGATCTTGTCGGGATCCGGCAGCGTCGCGAAGTTCTTCTGGTTCAGCGCGAAGGTCTGCGCGTCGTATGCGACGCGATAGAAACCGACGTCACCGGCGTTCGCGCTGAGCGGCTGATCGCAGCGGCCCGCGGCGACCGTCTGACCGTCCTGCGTCAACAGGATCGTTTGCGGCGCGCCGTTGCCCGAACGAATGTCCATCGGCACGCTCCAGTGCTCGTGGCCCGGATCGGCACCGGCAATCAGGAAGCGTTTCTGCGAGAGCGCGATGGTGCGGTTGCCGCTCGCATCGCAGCTCGCCGTCACCGAGACGAGCGGGAAGCCCGGCTGTTCGGTCCAGCCGGCCGCGACCTTCGCGACGTCCTTGCCGCTGGCCGCGCTCAGGCCGGCCCAGAGATCGGCGCTGGTCGCGTTCGAGAACGCCCGCGCTTTGATGTAGCGGCGCACGCCGGCGCGGAACGTGTCCGGACCCAGATACGCCTCGAGCATGCGCAGGAAGGCCTGGCCCTTGCTGTAGGTGATCTCGGGATCGAACGCCGCCTCGGCCTGCAGTTCGTCGGTCACGTGCTGTTCGATGGCGTGCGAGGTCGACTTGGCGTCGGCGGACATCGCGCCTTCCTTGTCGCCGTCCTGCACTTCCCACCAGCTCCACGACGGATTACGCAGGTCGGTCTCCTTCGCCGACATCCACGACGCGAAGCTCTCGTTGAGCCACAGGTCATCCCACCATCCCATCGTCACCAGGTCGCCGTTCCACTGGTGCGCCATCTCGTGGGCCTGGATGCTGAACACGGTCTGCTTGCGGTCCATCGTCGCGTCGGACGCCGGGAAGAGCAGCGTTTGATCGTTGTAGGTGATCGCGCCCCAGTTTTCCATCGCGCCCTCGAAGCCGCCGGGGACCGCGATCGAATCGAGCTTGGGCAGCGGGAACGGGTAGCCGAAGTAGGCGTTGTAGTCGGCGAGGATCTGCTGGGCGTTCGCGAGCGCGTAGGTGCCGCCGGTCTCCTGGCCGCGCACTGCCCAGACGCCGAAGTTCGTACCGCCCGAGGTCGCGCTGATGCGCGCGAGATCGCCGGCCGAGAACTCGACCAGATAGGTCGGCATCTTCGGTGAACGCGCGAACGTCGTCGCCGCGAGTGGGCCCTGCGGGAGGCGGATCGCAACCGGCATGTTCGAGACGACCTTCCAGGCCGCCGGCACGATCGCGGTCAGCGTGAACGTCGAACGGAACGCCGGCTCGTCCCAGCACGGGAACATGCGGCGCGCATCGGTCGATTCGAACTGCGTGGAGAGCATCGTTCCGTGCGTGCCGGTCGGCGTCACGTACGGCTGCACGAAGAGCCCTTGCGGCGCCGTCTCGAGCTTCCCGTCGTAGGTGAACGAGAGCACGTGGGTGCCGACGCTCGCCGGATGGGCCAGCGTCACCGTGGTGAGCTGCTTGCCGTTCTCCGTGTCGACGCTAGCGACGCGTGCGCCGTCGAGCCGCACGTCGTGCAGCGTTTCGTTGAGCGTATTGAAGACGATGTGAGTCTCGGGCTTGCGAACCGTGAGCTTGACCGTCTCGGACCCCGTCAGCGTCTTGGCCGCCACGTTGGGCCGGATGGTGATGCGGTAGTCGGTCGGAATGACGTCCTTCGGCAGCCGGCCCGGCGCGGCGTCGAAGCTGAACGGCGCGACGGCCAGCGCCGGCGCTGCAAAGGCCAGGGAACTCGCAAGAGCGAGTCCGAGCCCGAGAACTAATTTCTTCATCGCGCTCGCCATTCCGGACGTCCGGTCGCGCTCCCTACCCTCGCGGCCGGCCCGCGACCAGCGTGACGGTACGCCGCTTGCCAGCTCCCTCGTGAGGTCCAATTCCACGAGTAACACGTAACAAAAATGCACTATGCGGTACACCAACAGGAGCGAGCGATACGATGCTTTGACGGTGGCCTTCGTCGTTGCGAACGACTCATTTTGTTTCCGGCAGCGTGTTACTGCACGTGAAATACGGCGTTCAAACGAAGCCGGGTATACGGTCATCATGAAGAACGTACGACCGAGCGCGTCCAATGTTCCGAAACCGCACGAGGACGAACACGATCGCGACGAAGCGGTCATCGCCGCCGACGACACCGGCATGGTGGCCAGCGAACGACTCGTCACGGTGCTCGAAACGGAACCCGATCGTGATCGTGGTGACGCAGGTGACGTGTGACTCATCACGCAACTTCCTGAACTCATGAACGGAACCGGTACTCGCGGCGCGCGCGCCAGCCTTTGGGAGAAAGCCCAGAACCTTCCGCAAGCCAAAGACGACGATTTCTTCGGCGGCAATCGCAAGCCGCTCGGCGTCGACCCGCAGTACTTGCGCGTCATCAACGATACCGCGCTTCGTTCGCGCTTGATCATGGCGGGAATCGCCGAAGGACTGCAGTCGCCCAAAGGTCCGCAACGCATCAAGTCGATCATCCGGATCTATCCCGACTTCGACGCACCGCGCCAGGAAAATCGGCCGCGCGTCGCCCGTGCCGCGGCCACCTCCACCCGTGAGCCCGTGCGCGTCGGCGCCTTCGGCTTGCCGACGGTCGAGGAGCTCAACCAGCTGCTCAACCGCCTGCAGCACGTCGAGCGCGAGGTGAGCATCGAGATGCAGGGCAAGCTCGGCCAAGACATCGAGCGCCTCAAGCGCCAGATCTCGAGCCTCGACGGGGACGAATTCGAGCGCGCCTTCCGTGAGCTGGAGACGGCGATGCGCCAACGCCGCGAGATCGCCGTCCAGATCCGCGAGGAAGCCTTCCGCCGCGTCGACGCCGACAGCACCTTCGCCCCGCGCCGCTTCCTGCGCATGATCTCGCGCGAACGCGCGGGCCTCTGACCCGCGGCTTCGGCCGGTCCCCTTGCCGAGCGAGGAAGGGTAGCGTCCGAAGGTTCAGGTGTGCTGCGGCTCATATCGCGAGGTGCCGATCACGGAAGAGGAGTAGCCTTACCGCACAACCGTGATCCGCAGCGTAGCGTCTGACGGTCGTCCCAACGTCGGCGGAGTCTTCCGGCCGATCGATCGGCCACGTGTCCTCGACCGATTGGCGACGGCCGCGCAGTACCGCATCACCACGATCATCGCCCCGGCCGGCTTCGGAAAGTCGGTCGCGCTCCGCCAATTCCTGGCCACCCTACCCTCCTCGGTGGTCTACGACGTGCCGCCCGACGCCGTCTCGCTGGTGCCGTTCGTGCGCGGCCTCGCCGACGCGCTGGCCGCCATTGCGCCCGGGATGCGTCAGTCGCTCGCGACCGCGCTCGACGGCGCGCGCGATTCGCAAAGCCCCGGCCGCGACTTGGGTACCTGGGCCGCAACCCACGTCCGCACCCTCAACACGACGATCACGCTCGACGACCTGCACGTCGGCGAAGGCGATCCGGAAGTCTCTCGCTTCGTCGCGACCCTGATCGAGCGCACGCGCGACGGCCCCCGCTGGCTCCTCTCCTCGCGCAGTCCGCTCGAACTCCCCGTCGCCTCGTGGCTGGCCTACGGCGAGTCCGACCTCATGGTCGACGCGGTGGATCTGCGCTTCACCGTCGAGGAGGCCCGCGAGAGCGCCCGCGCCGCGCGCGTCGCCGTCCGCGACGAAGAGCTGACCGCCATCATCGACCTGGTCGACGGCTGGCCAACCGCACTCGCGTTTGCGCTCCGCGTCTCGGTGCGCGCGAGCGACCTGCGTGGCGTGTCTGCCGGGACTCGCGAGATGGTGTACCGCTACCTCGCGGAGCAGGTGTGGCATTCGCTGGACAAACGGATGCGCGCATTCTTGCAAATGGCCGTCTTCCTCCCACGCATGGAAGTGCGGCTCGCCACGGCCGCGGGCTTCGACGATGCAGCGTCGATCATCGAAACGCTTCGCGAGCGTGTGGCGTTCGTTACGGTCATCGAGGCCGGCGTGTACAAGCTGCACGACCTCTTCCGCGATTTCGTCCGGCACCAAATCGAACTCGACGGCGACGATGCGCTGCGCCGGGCCAGAGTCGCCGTCGCCCGTGTTCTGGAAACCGCCGACATGCCGGCAGCCGCGCTCGAGCGCTACGTCGAAGCCGGGGCTGCCGACGACATTGCGCGCCTCCTGGCAAGCGCGAACTTTTCGCTTCTCGAGAGCGGCCACTACGACGTCGTGGAGCGCGCGTTGCGGGTGCTTCGTGGACATCACTTGCTTACGCCGGGTGTCTTGGCCGTCCGCGCTGCGATCGAAGAAGCCTACGGACGCGTTCAGCAAGCGGAGAAGCTCTATGAAGCGGCGCTTGATCGCAGCCCCGAGGACCTCTCGTTCCACGTCTCGGTCGCCTGGCGCTACGGGCTGCTGCTCTACCAGCAAGGCCGCCTTGACGCAATTCCGCGTCTGGAAGGACTCGTCGCGCGAGCGGATCTCAGCGACGCCGACCGCGCCAACCTCGAAGGATCACTGGCGATGGCCAAAGGCCTTGCTGGTGAGCTCCAAGGCGCAAGCGATCTCCTAGAAAGCGCGCTCTCGCTCGCGCAATTCACGGACGATCTCACTCGTGCACGCACCTATGGGCGCGGTGCGACGGTGGCGTTCTACGCCGGCGACGACGACGCCATCGAGCGCCTCACGCGCGAGGGCATCCGCTTGGCGACCGATGCTGGCGCGTTTCAGCTTGCGGCACGTTTCCACACGACCCTGGCGTCCGCGCATGTGTTTGCCGGGCGGCTTCCGACCGCAGCATGGTACGCCGCGCAAATGGTGAGCAACGCGGAGAAGGCCGGCGATCCGCTCATGCAGAGCCGTGGTCTGCGCACCTTGATCATGATCGAGGCACAGCGCGGCAACGCGGCGCGCGTCGCCGAGCTCGAAACCGAACTCGCCGGGACGTCGTACCGCGGGCCGATCGGCATGCTCGGCCTCGCGCTCGGACGCGGCATGGTCCGTCTCGGCGAACGGCAATTTGCCGAAGCACAACGCGCACTGAGCTCGGTTCCCCGCCGCGAGCTCACCGGATACCAGGAGCGCGAACGTGCAGGGTTACTCGCCGTCGCTGCGGCCGCTGCGGGTGATCGGCCCAACGCGCTCAAGGCGCTCGCTGCCTATACCGAGGCGGTCGAACAAGACCATGACTCCCGCGAAGTGTTCTCCCGTATTCTCGCGCTCGGCGAACGCTACGAGATTCTCGCAAACGTTCTCCTCGGGCGCAACGTCGTCGCTCAGCGGATGCTGCGTGCGGTGAAGTTCACCCCCGACGGATTCACACAACTCGACGAAGCCCTCCAAGCAATGATCAGTCGCGTCCCCGATCGGCTCGAGGTCGCTCTCCGTGGCCTCGCGACTGGCAACCTT
>JBEKAU010000126.1:0-7056 GCA_050015755.1 Vulcanimicrobiaceae bacterium
GTCGACATCTTCACGATGGGGCAGTACTTGCAGCCCACCAAGCGTCATCTCGACGTCGTCGAGTTCGTCACCCCGGAGAAGTTCGCGCGCCTGAAGGCACTCGGTGAGACGAAGGGCTTCGTGCAGGTCGTGTCCTCGCCGCTCTCGCGCAGCTCCTACCACGCGGAACAAGCCTTCGTCTGAGCGAACCGAGCGAAGGATGACGACTCGTTCCACGTTCCTCGCCGTGACCGCGACCGGCGCAACGCTCGCCGCCGCCGCACGCATCGCACCGGCCGCCGCCGCGAGTGTCGACAACCGCGCGATGGAGGCGATCCTCGCGCACCCGGCCCGACACAAGCAAGTGATCGGAGCGCCGCGGATCAATCTCGGCGCGTCGCTGCGCTTTGCGGGCAACGGCCTCAACGCGTTCCAGTTCGCGCTCGGCCAAGGCGCGGGCTCGCTCAAGATCGTCGCGGTCTTCTACGGCACCTCGCTCTTCTACGTCTTCGACGACGCGATGTGGGACCGCTACAAGCTCTTCGACGTACTCGATCGCACCGGCGATCCGCTCCCGGCGCTCGTCCACGGCACGCAGAACCCGTTCTACCACGCGCGCTCGGCGATGAATTCGCACGACGATCCGAACGACGAGCACGGCTTCTACCGCGACTTCAGCGTCGAGGCGCTCACCCGCCGCGGTGTCTCGTGGTTCGCCTGCGACAACGCGCTGCACTCGACCAGCAACGAGATCGCTCGCCTGCAGAACGCCGACCCGCAACACGTCTACGACGACCTGCGCACGCATCTGGTGCCGGGGACGACGATCGTCCCCGCCGGCGTCGCCGCGATCGTGCTGGCGCAGGAGGCGCACTTCACCTTCCTGCCCGGCTAGGGCGCGGCCGCAAGCGACGTTTGCCCTCGGCAGCCGGCTTTGAACGCGGTACGATGGGGCCCGTGAGGAGTGCAGAAGCGACCGAGCAGGCGATGGACGGGCTCCCGCTTCCCCGGCGCCGCGTCGCTTATGTGGCCCTCGGGATCTCGATCGCAATGTCGGTCTTGGACGGCTCGATCGCGAACACGGCCCTCCCGACCATCGCGCGCGATTTGCACGCCGACGTGTCGGCCTCGATTTGGGTGGTCAACGGCTTCCAGGTCGCGGTGACCGCCTCGCTGCTGACCTTCGCGTCGCTCGGGCAACTGCGTGGCGCCGGGCGCGTGTATCGGATCGGCGTCATCGCCTTCGTCCTCGGCTCGCTGGTCTGTGCGCTCTCGCGCTCGTTGCCGGTGCTGATCGCGGCGCGCGCCTTTCAGGGGCTCGGCGCCGCAGCGATCATGTCGATCACGCCGGCGATTTTGCGCGAGATCTTTCCGCGGGCGCAACTCGGTCGCGCACTCGGATTCAACGCGCTCGTCGTCGCGACGAGCACCGCGGCCGGCCCGACTATTGGCGGCTTCGTGCTGGCCCTCGCGCCGTGGCCGTGGCTGTTCGCCATCAACGTCCCGTTCGGAATCGTCAACATCGCGCTCAATCGCGCCCTTCCCGACGACGAGCATGCCGGCGGCTGGCCGGACAAGCTCAGCGTCGTCACCAGCGCCTTGGGCTTCGCGCTCACGATCTGGGGAATCGACGGTTTCGCGCGCAATGCGCCGTGGTGGTCGACGACGCTGCTCCTGATCGCCGGCATCGCGGCCGCGATCGTCTTCGTCCGCCGCCAGTTCACGTTGGAACAGCCGATGATCTCGCTCGACCTCTTCCGTATCCCGCCGTTCGCGATGGCAGCCGCCACGTCGCTGGCGACGTTCGTTGCGCAAGGGCTGGCCTACGTTGCGCTGCCGTTCTTCTTTCAGGAGTGGCTCGGCCGCACACCGCTGGAGTCGGGACTCTTGCTGACCTCCTGGCCGCTCTCGATCGCCGTCGTCGCGCCGATCGCAGGACGACTTGCCGATCGTTATCCCGTCGGCATCCTGGCCACCCTGGGCCTGGCCGTACTGACGGCCGGCTTGGGACTCTACGCCGTGCTCCCGGCGCATCCGTCGGCATTCGACATCGTCAGCCGCGGCGTCGTCTGCGGCCTGGGCTTCGGATTCTTCCAGTCGCCCAACAACCGAGAATTGATCGGCAGCGCGCCGCGCAGCAAGACCGCCAGCGCGTCCGGGCTCCTGGCAACGATTCGAACCGGCGGCCAAACCGTCGGCACCGCCCTGGTCGCCATCGTGTTCGGGTTGTTCGGTGCCTCGATCGCCAACGGCACGCCTGCGGCCGCCGTGGTCGGGCACGCGGCACCCGTGCTGCTCTGGATCGCGTGCGGCTTCGCCGGCATCGCGACCTGCGCGAGCGCGTTGCGCCTGCGCCGAATCGCACCGAACACCGCGGTGGCCGCGCCCTAACGGCGGGGTACACGGCGCCTATGGATATCAGCGAGATCACCGTCGACGCGCTGCGTGACATGGCGCCCGGCACCGTGACGATCCTCGACGTCGGCGAGCACGCCGGCAAGGCCGAGATTCGCGGCGCCGTCCGCTACCGGCCGCACGACCTGCTGCGCCCGGAGCGCCTCGTGCTGCCGCTGGCGCCGCAAATTCCGATCGTGCTCTACGATCAGGACGGCCGCGCCGACCTCACCCGGAAGGTCGCCGACAAACTGCGGGAGAGCGGGTATTCCAACGTCCGCATCCTGCACGGCGGCTTCGCCGCCTGGCACGATGCCGGCGGCGACACGCAAGAACCGTCGCTGGAACAACTCGTCCCAGCGACGGCAGAGTAGGTTTACGGTGGCGGCGGGTTGATCGTCACCAGAACGGCGCTGGTCTGCGGACCGTCGCTCCCGAGGGTCGCGTCGTCGAGCGTGAAGGTACAGGTACCCTGCACGGTGCCGGTGACGGTGAACTGCTCCGTCCCGGAGCCTGCGGCATACGAACCGGCGGTGATATTCGCCGAACCGGTGCCGCTGCAGGTGCCCGCGCCCATGCCGTCCGGGGCATCGAAGTCCGAGCCCGTCACCGTCGACGATCCGCCGACGGCGACCGACAAGGTCGTGACTGACACCGAGAGCGGCACGACGATGTAGCTGATCGGTCCGCCGTGCGTATACGTCTCATACGTCGAGGCGCCCGTCAGGCCACCGGTGAATTGCGGACTCGCGCTCAGGTCCTGATCGATGACGATGGTCGTCGGCGACGTCGTCTGCCCGTCGTACTGGCCGGCGATGAGGAAGACGCAGTCGTACCACTCGTAACCGTCGTTCGGAATCGTGGTGCTCTGCGTGTAGGCGGTGGGTGCCGGAGTCGGTCCACTCACAAAGCCGGTATTATACAACGGGTCGACGCCCACGTGCGTGGAGCTCGCGTTCACCGTGATCGGCGTCGGTGAGCCGTTGACATCGACGAACGGCAGCGGGGTGCTGTCGAAATCGGAGTACGCGCCGTCGATGTCTTCGAACTCCGGCTGCATCACGAACGTCGCCGGCGTGCCCGCCGAAACGATGATGCGCGCGGTCGTTCCCGTGCGGCTCTCCTCCACAGCGCTGCCGTTCGTTCCTTGCACGCCGCAGTCGTACCATTGCGCGGCGACGGGGCTCAGCCCCAAGCTGACATTCGTCGTCGTGCCGGCCGCCGCGGTGAACGTCGTCGTCCCGACGGCCAGGATGTTCGAGCTGTTCGGGAATCCGGTCCCGAGCGACGTGGCCGCCACTTCAGCGGTCGGCGTCGTGTCGACTTCGGTCGCCGTGATCGCCTCCGAGGCAGCGAGCGTCGGGATCGGGATCGTGCACGTGGCCGTATAGGAATTGGGGCCGGTCGACGTCGTGCACAGCGTGCTGCCGTTGCTGATGTCGGCATAGACGGTCTGCGTGGTCGGGGTCGCACCGCTCGTCGAGACGACGACCTGCACGCCCTGGGCATCCGAGCTGATGTATTTCGGGGTGCGCTTCGCGGCGGCACTCGCGCGCCGCCCGGATGCGCTTGCGTGCGTCCGCGGGCTGTTCGACCGTCTGATCGTCAAGGTGAGGTGAGCGCCGCTGCTGGTCGTCTGCAGCGGGGTGGACGTCGCGCCGGGAGCCGGCACGGCGGAATGGGTCGCGCCCGTGCCGCCGCCGCTACAGGCGGCGAGGACGGTTGCGGCGGCCAAGACCGGCGCCGCGAGGAGGGCGAGCGTGATACGCTTCATTGCGCGAGTTCCTCTACTTCTTTCGCTGCGTGCCGAACACGCCGACGTTGGTTGCCGAGATGGTGACCGGCACGGTGATCGACGCGCTGTTCGCATCGGTGATCGTCACGGTGCACGAGCCCGTCTCGTTGCCGGGCGTCACGGTGAAATTGGTCGCGCTGCCGGGGCTGATCTCGGCGACGAACGCCAAGGTCGCCGGTGTCTGCCCCGTCGGGCTTTCCGCGCACACGATCGCGGAGGTGAAGCTGCCGGCGTAGCCGGTCTCACTCACCACCAGCGGCGCGGGCGTGGGACTCGCGTTCAGGTCGAACGCGATGCTGGTGGGCGAGGCGATGGGCGTCGGAACCGGCGTCGCGGTCGGCGTGGGCGTCGCGGTCGGCGTGGGCGTCGGCGTGGCACTCGCCGCCGGCGTCGCATAGAGCGCGAACGTCTCGGGCGTGTTCGCGGGCAGGGTCACGTCGGGGGTGCTCGTGGCCGGGAACGTCACCGTGTCACCGTTGACCGTCGCCGGGCCGTCGGCGCCGGGCATCCAGGTGCCGTCGGTGTAGGCAGCCAGATAGTATTGGTCGCCGCTCACGATTTGCGGCAGCGTGAACGCGAAGGCCGGCGTCCCGTCAAAGGTGACGGACGCGTTCGCTTCGACGGTCAGGTACGCCAGCGCGGTGAGCGCTTCGAGTGCCGGCGTGCGGACGGCGCGCGCGGCGCGTCTCGCGGTGCCCAGCGAAGCGCGCGGCCCACTGAGCGCGGGGTCGCCGTTCGGGGGCGTGGCGGAAATCGTGACGGTCACTTGCGTGACCACCGATGCGACCGGCAAGCTTCCCGTGAAGGTCGTGCTGCTCTCGCCGATCTCGCCCAGCGCGACGCTCGCACTGGTCGAGGTCGTGACGGTCTCGCTGGACGGCAGCGGCGTACTCGTCGGGGCCGGGGTCGGCGTGGCGGTACTCCCGGTCACGGGGAGGTTTCGGGGCGCTGTGGTCGTGTTGCCGCATGCGGCAAGGACGGCAAGCACACCCACCGTCGCACCGGCCCCAAGGGCGGCGCGGAGGGAGAGAAATGGCAAGGAGGCTCCTCGGTGAAGCGACCGGCGAGACGTCGCTGCGCCCAACCGAGATACCCGGTCGTTCAGCCGAGATACCTGGTCGTTCGGTCGTGCTGTCTCTTGGCCTGGGACGACCAGGCTCGCGACGGCCAACTTTCGGCCAAGGAGGTCTCGACGATCAGGGGTTGATCGTCACCGTCACGGTGTTCGAGGGCACGCTCGAGCCGTGCTGGAGGATGAGATTCTCGTCGAGCAAGGTGAAGGTACACGAACCCGCCACGACCGGCGTCACCGTGAACCCTTGCGTCCAACTGGTCGTGTCGATCGCGCCGGTCGACGTGATGGTCGCCGATCCGGTCCCGCTGCAAGTCGACGCGATCATACCGCCGGTGCCCTCGTCATCGGAGCCCGTTACCGTGGCGGTCGTCCCGGCCGTGACGCCGACCGTGACGGTCGCCGGGGTTGCGGAGAGTGGCACGATGGTATAAACGGACGGGCCGAAGGCGGTCTCGTACGAGGCGTCGCCGACCCTGCCGCCGGTGAACTGCGGTATCGCGGTCAGGCTCTGGTCGAGGGTGATCGTACTCGTCGCGGTCGTCTGCCCGTCGTACTCCGCGCCGACGTCGAACAGGCAGTCGAACCATTCGTAGCCGTCGTTCGGGATCGTCGTGGATTGCGAATACACGGGATTCTGCGGCCACGATTCGGCGGCATTCGAGTAATTGGTGTTGTAGAACGGATCGGCGCCGACGTGCGTCGAGGACGCCGTGACCACGATCGGGGCCGGCGAACCGTTGACGTCGACGAACGGCAGCGGCGTCGCGTCGTCGTCGAGGTAATCGTAGTCGACGTCTTCGAACTCGGGCTGCAGGACGAACGTCGCCGGCGTACCCGCGGTCACCACGATGCGACCCTTGCCCATGTTCGGGTAGAAGTCGTCGTCGGCCGAGTTTCCGCTGATGGCCAAGCTCCCGCAATCGTACCACGCTGCGGCTACCGGGCTGAGTCCCAGACTCACGTTCGTCGTCGTGCCGACCGCACCGGTGAGCGTCGTCGTTCCGACGGCAAGGATGTTGGACGTGTTCGGGAACCCGGTGCCCATCCCGTTGACCACAGGCGTGGCCGGGGTCGCATCCACTTCGGTCGCAATGATCGACTCCGAGGCACCGACCGTCGGGATCGGGATCGTGCACGTGGCTGTGTACGTGTTGTTGCCCGACCCGCCCGTCGTGCACAACGGGCTGGTCGTGCTGACGTCGGCGTAGACGGTCTGCGTGACCGGCGTACCACCCGTCGTCGAGACGGCGATCTGCAAGCCTTGGGCCGCGTCGCCGATAAATTTCGGCGATCGTTTCGCGGCAGCGCCCGTGCGTTTCGCCGACGCGTTCGCGCGCTTGCGCGTCTTCGGCGTGCGATTGATCGTGACCACGAGGTGTGCGCCGCTGCTCGCGGTTTGCACCGGCGTCGAGGTCGGCGCCGCGCCGGTCGGGAGGGCGCCATGGGTCGCGCCGGAGCCGCCGCCGCTGCACGCGGCGAGCACGGTCGCCGCGATGAGCGCCGGGACGCCAAGCATCGCGAAGTTGACTCGTCTGATCACGCGATTTCCTCTCTTCTTCCGCTGCGCGCCGAATGAGCTCTCGACCGCCGCGCGTGAACGCGGCGGTCGAGGAGCGGTCGATTAGGGGTTGATCGTCACCGTAACGGTGTTCGTCGGTGGGCTGCCGGTACCGGTACCCACGTCGCTGTCGTACAACGCGAACGTACACGTGCCGGCGGTCACCGGCGTGACCGTGAACGTTTGCAGCCACGTGGTCGTATCGATCGGGCCGGCGGACGCGATCGTCGCGGAACCGGTCCCGCTGCACGGCCC
>JBEKAU010000127.1:0-7048 GCA_050015755.1 Vulcanimicrobiaceae bacterium
ACCGAGATCGCCGAGGAGGCGGAGCGCGCGGTGCGCGAGGGCGCGAGTTACCTGGTGCTCGACGATCGCAACGCGGCACTCCCGGTGCCGGCGATCCTGGCCGCCGGCGCCGTGCACCAGCGTCTCACCGCCGCGGGCCTGCGCATGCAGGCCTCGATCGCGGCCTGCGACGGCTTCGCGCGCGACGCGCACGCCTGCGCGGCGCTGATCGCGGCCGGCGCCAACGTCGTCACGCCCTGGCTCGCGGCGCGTGCGGCGGTTGCCGAGACCGGCAAGGCCGGCCCGCTGCTCGACGCGCTGCGTACCGCGGTGCTCAAGGTGTTGGCGAAGCTGGGCATCTGCACGCTGCGCTCGTACGTCGGCGCGCAGACGTTCGAAACGCTCGGCCTGCGCGACGAGATCGTCGCGACGTGCTTCCCGGGGATGGGCACGCACGTCCAGACGCTGGGCTTCGACGAACTGGAAGAAGATCTGCGCGCGTGGCTGACGCTCGCCGACGAGGGCGTGGAGCCGCCGCAGCGCGGCCTGTTCCGCTATCGTCGCGACGGCATCCACCATCACTTCGATCCGCCGCTGCTCAAAGGTCTCCGCAAGACGATCGTGGCGCGCGACGAGGCGGCGTTCCTCAAGCTGTCCGACGATCTGGAAGCGCGCGAGACGATCTCGCTGCGCGATCTGGTCGAGCCGGTCGCCCTCGGCGAGAAGGTCGCGCTCGATCAGGTCGAGCCGGAGGACGCGATCCTGGCGCGCTTCGTCACCGCCGCGATGTCGCTCGGTGCGCTCGGCCCCGAGGCGCATGACGCGGTCGCGGCCGGTGCCAAGCTGGCCGGCGCGCGCAGCAACGGCGGCGAGGGCGGTGAGGATCCGACCCGCACGCTCAACACCGTCAAACAGGTCGCTTCAGCGCGCTTCGGCGTTTCGGCCGAGTATCTCGCGACGGCGGAAGAGCTGGAGATCAAGATCGCCCAAGGCGCCAAGCCCGGCGAAGGCGGCCAGATCCCCGGCTTCAAGGTGACGCCGGAGATCGCGCAGCTGCGCGGCGCGGCACCGGGCCAATCGCTCGTCTCACCGCCGCCGCACCACGACATCTACTCGATCGAAGATCTCGCGCAGCTGATCTACGACCTGCGCCGCGCCAACGCCAAGGCGAAGATCGCGGTCAAGCTCGTCGCGCAAGCCGGGATCGGCTTCGTCGCCAGCGGCGTCGCCAAGGCGCGCGCCGACGTCGTGCACGTCTCCGGTCATGACGGCGGCACCGGCGCCTCGCCGCTCGGCTCGATCAAGCACGCCGGCCTGCCCTGGGAGTTGGGCCTGGTCGAGACGCATCACACGCTGGTCGCCAACGGTCTGCGCGGACGCGTCAAGCTGCGCGTCGACGGCGGCTTCAAGACCGGCCGCGACGTCATCCTGGGCGCGATGCTGGGCGCCGACATGTTCGGCTTCGGCACCGCACTGCTGGTTGCGCTGGGGTGCATCTACGCGCACCAGTGTCACCTCAACACCTGCCCGGTCGGGATCGCGACGCAGGACGCCGCGCTGCGCGGCAAGTTCCCCGGGACGCCCGAAGACGCCGAGACGTTCTTGCGCTTCGTCGCGCGCGACGTCCGCCGTCGTCTGGCCGCGCTCGGCGCGCGTTCGCTCGAAGAGATCCGCGGCCGCAGCGACCTGGTGAAGCCGCGCTACGAGCGCTCGGCGGGGATCGATCTCGATGAGATCTTGCGCCTGCCCGAAACGCGCGCCCCGTACGACTCGGCGCGCATCGACAACGCGCACCTCGACGACGCGGCGATCGCGGGCGGGACGCAGCGCATCACGCCGGCCGACCGCGCCGTCGCGACGCGGCTCTCGTACGACGCGGTGATTCGCCGCCAGCGCGGCGAATACGTCGGGCCGGCCGTCTACCGCTACGACGGCAGCGCGGGACAGAGCTTCGGCGCGTTCCTGGCCTCGCCGCTCACGCTCGAGCTCGACGGCGAGGCCAACGACGGGACCGGCAAGGGCATGAGCGGCGGCGCGCTGATCGTGCGCGGCGCCGGGACCGCCGACGAGCCGGCGATCGGCAACGCCTGCTTCTACGGCGCGCGCGGCGGCGAGGCGTACGTGCGCGGCACCGCAGGCGAGCGGCTCGCGGTGCGCAACAGCGGCGCGACGATCGTCGTCGAGGGCGCCGGCGACCACGCCTGCGAGTACATGACGAAGGGAACCGTGGCGATCCTCGGCCCAACCGGCCGCAATCTGGCCAGCGGCATGACCGGCGGCGAGCTGTTCGTCCTGCGCGAGCACGCGCAGCGCTTGGGACCGACGCCCCTGGTCGCCCACGACCTCGACGATCAGGACCGGGCACGCCTCCGCACGCTGCTGGCCGAGCACGCCGAACGGACCGGCTCGCGCCGGGCCCGCGCGCTGCTGGAAGACGGCCCGGATCAGCTCGACGCGTTCGTGCGGATCGCGGTCCCCGTCCCGCAACGAACCGCCGTCCCCGTGTAGTTCGCTACGGCTTGGTGTTCTTGACGGCGGTCACCGCGGCGTCGGCGACCTTTTTCGCTTGGTCGGCGAAGGCTTCGAGGTGCGGGCGAGCCGCCTGCGCGCCTTGTGCGAGCACCGTCTTGCCGGTCTCGATGAACGTGCCGGCATGGTCGACCGCGCTCTGATAGTGCTCTTCCGCCGCGGCTTGGACGTGGGGTGCCTGCTCGAGCAGCGACTTGTGCAGGGCTTGCGCGTGCTGTACGGCGTCGGCGACCAGCGGCTGGGCCTGCTCAGAGGTCTTTTGCAGCGCTTCGGCCGCCAGCGTTTGCAGCTGCTTCGCCTGATCGATCGCCTTATTCCAGAAATCCATTGCGGGTCGTTCTCCTTAGGTCTCGCCGCCGTGGACGGTGAGGACCCAGCGCAGCGCGCGGGCGTATTGGTCGAGCTCGCGGACCGTTCGGCGCAACCAGCGGAAAGCCGGGTCCGCCCGCAGCTGGGTACCGGCCGACGCCTCGAGCTGTTTCACGTAGGCGACGATCGTCCCCAATTGGGACTCGACCTCGTCCCAGCGCTCCCCGAGCGTCTGGGCGGAGGCGTCAGGCAGCCGGTCGAGAACCGGCGGCGCGGGTTGCTCGGTGAAGCGCATCGCGAACTCCAGGCGCGCGAGCGCGTAGTCGCTGGTACAGCGAATGAAGCTTGCGAGCAAGTTCACCAAGCGTGGATTCATCGTCGGAGCGGGATTCCCGCAGGTTTGGAGAGATTGGACATCTTCTGTGGATAGGAAGTACGTAATCGTCGGCAACGGGTTCGCGGGGACGACCTGCGCCGAGCAACTGCGCAAGGCGGACCCGACGGCGTCCATCGTTCTTTTCGGCGATGAGCCCTACTGTCTCTACAACCGAATTGCCCTACCGCCATTGCTGCGCAAGCAGGTGGCGGAGCAGAAGGTCATCATGCGCGACCTGGCCTGGCACGAGAAGCTGGGCATCGAGCTGCACCTCCAGACCCGGGTCGACGCGATCGACGCCGCCGGGAAGACGGTCAGTGCGAACGGGGTGACCTACCCCTACGACGCGTTGCTCCTGGCGACCGGCGGGCGCCCCAACCCGACCGACGCGCCGGGCGCTGCCGGTGCCGGCAACGTCTACAACTTCCAGTACCTCGACGACACCAAAGCGATTTCGCAGGCGCTCGAAACGGCCAAGGTCGGGGTGGCGGTCGGCGGTTCGTTCATCGCCTACGAGCTGGCCGAGGCGTTCGTCTCGCGCGGCATCGAGACGCACTGGCTGATTCGTGGCCCGCGCTTTTTGCGGCGCATGCTCGACGAGGCGGCCGGCGAGCTCTTGCACGATGCCGCGCTCGCCGACGGCGTCCATTTGCACTTCGGTGAAGAGATCGATTCGCTGGTGCGCGACAACGGCGCCGTTACCAAAGTCGTCACCACGACCGGCGAGGAGATCGCGACCGACCTGGTGGGCATCGGCCTGGGCTTGACGATCAACCTGGAGCTGTGCGCGGGGACCGGCATCCACACCAAGACCGGGATCATCACCAACGAGTATCTCGAGACCGATGTTCCGGGTATTTATGCCGCCGGCGATTGCGCCGAGTTCTACGATCCGATCGCCGAGATGCACTACCGCATGGGAACGTGGAACAGTGCCGGCGCGCACGGCAAACTCGCCGCGCACAACATGCAGGGCGGCGAGCGCAAGATGTTCGACGTCATCCCCGAGTACAGCTCGCTGGTCTTCAGCGGTCAGACGATCACGCAGTTCGGCCTCTCGCCGGAACACCACGGCGGCATCGAGACCGAGATGCACGTCGACGCCGACAAGCAGTGGTATCGCGCGCTCTACTTCCTCGAAGGCCGCATCGTCGGCGCGACGCTGATCGGAAAGGGGAACCGCGCCGGAAAGCGCCGTTACCTCGAAGCGATCAAGCTCAAGCACCGTTTCGAGAAGGCCGAGCGCCGCGCGCTGCTGGAGTGGACTGCCGAATAATACGCCGTTGACGGTCGGTGGCCCGAGTGCTAGGCTCGGGCCATGGCGCGTGGGGCTGCGCTGACGGTCGTTGTGCTCGCCGCGCTCGGGACGAGCGCGCTGCTCGATGCCCGCGCGCACGCACAGGGCGCGAACGCGGTCCTGGAGAGCGAGATCGCGCAGGTCGAAGCGCGTGTCGACGTCGGCGAACGTCGCGCGCTCGAGCGCGCGACGCACGTGCAGCCGGGCGATCCGAACGGCATCGCCGTGCTGGGCGAGGTGATGTTCTTCGACAAGAACCTGTCCGTCAACCGGAACACCGCGTGCGCGTTCTGCCACATGCCCGAGACGGGTTTCCAAGGCGACCTCGAGATCGTCAACCGCACGATCGTGGACCAGCCGGGATCCGTGCGCACGCGCTTCAGTTTGCGCAAACCGCCGAGCGCAGCGTACGCCGCGCTCGCGCCGCCGCTCTACTACCGCAAGAGCACGAGCGACTTCGTCGGTGGCAATTTCTGGGACGTGCGTGCGACCGGAAGCCGCCTGCGCAATCCCGCCGCCTCACAAGCGGAGGGCTCTCCCCTCAACCCGACCGAGATGGCGAACCGCGAACCGGCCTGCGTCGTGCGCCGCCTGGCGCAGCGGCCGTACCGCGCGTTCTTCGAGCAGACCCTCGGACCGCGCGCCTTCGACGTGCGCTGGCCGGGAAACGTCGACGCGATCTGCTCGCAGCCGAACGACAATCAGGCCACGCGGATCGGATCCGAAGTTCCCGGGCCGACCAACACGCCGTGGGCCGTCCGGCTCGACCCCCACGACCGCGTGCGCGTGCAAGAGACGTTCGACGCGATGGCGATCGCGATCGCGGCCTACGAAGCCTCGCCCGCGGTGAGCGCGTTCAGCTCGAAGTTCGACGCGTTCCTGGCGGGGAAGGCGAGGTTGAGCGCGGCCGAGCAGCGCGGCTACGCGCTCTTCAACGGCAAGGCGCTCTGCTCCCAATGTCACCTCGACAACAAAGGTGATCGACGCCCGCTCTTCACCGACGAGACGACGGACAGCCTTGGCATTCCCAAGAATCCGGCGCTCGCGTACTACGGGCAAACCAGGCCCGACCGCTACGGCTACGTCGGCGATCCGGCCGGCGCGCGTTTCGTCGATCGCGGTGTGGGCGATTTCTTGCGCAGCCCGGAGGACGGCAACGATACGGGCTGGCATCGCTTGGCCGGGGCGTTCGACGGCCGTTTTCGTATCCCGACGCTGCGCAACGTCGACAAACGGCCTTCGCCCGACTTCGCCAAGGCCTACGGACACAATGGCTACTTCACGAGCCTCAAGGAGATCGTGCACTTCTACAACACGCGGGACGCGCTGCCGCGCTGCGCGGTCGGATCGCCGGGAGTGAACGTGCGCTGCTGGCCGGCGCCCGAGGTGGCGGCGAACGTCAATCGCCACCAGCTCGGGAACCTCCACCTGACCGACGGCCAAGAAGACGACATCGTCGCCTTCTTGCGCACGTTGAGCGACGGTTACGCCGAAACGGGAGCGGGCTCCAGCGCCAGGTAGACGACGCTGACGTCACGATCGCCGTAGCCCGCCGCCAGGGCGCGTTGCCATACCCCGTCGAGGGCCTCGAGTGCCGGCAGCGTTCTGCCGTCCGTCGCTTCGGCATGCAGCGCCAACCGCACGTCTTTGGCGGCCATCGCGAGCGAGAACTCCGGTTCGAACGTGCCGCCCGCGATGTGGGCCAGCTTGTTGCGGACCAAGGGCGCATCGAGGGCGCCCCCCTGCAGGCACTCGGCCACGCGGTCGAGCGGGATGCCGAGCGTCTTCGCCAGCACGGCGATTTCGGCCGCGCCTTCAACCAGCGCCGCCAAGAACGCGTTCAGCACGAGCTTCATCCGCGAACCCGTGCCGGCATCACCGAGCCACACCGTCTTGTGCCCGAGTGCGGCGAAGAGCGGTTGCAGCGCGTCGATCGTCGGCTTCGGTCCGGACGCCAAAATCGTCAGCATCCCGGCACGCGCTGGGCCGGTGCTCCCGGATACCGGCGCGTCGACGAACGTCACGTCGGATCGCCGCTGCGCGAGCTCGATCGCTTCGGTGGTCCCCGGCACACCGATCGTGCTCATCTGCAGCCACACGGCGCCCGCGCGGAGCGCGGGAAGCGCTTGTGCCATCGTCGCCGTCACGGCCGCGCCGTCCGCGAGCATGGTGATCACGACGTCGACGTCGCGCACGGCCTCGGTGAGGTCGCGGATCGGCTGCACGCCGGTGCCTCGCAGCGCCTCGGCTCGCGCCGGCGTGCGGTCCCAAACGCGCACGTCGAAGCCCTTGCCGACCAGATTGGTCGCCATCGCCGAGCCCATCGCTCCGGCGCCGAGCATGGAGATGGTCATGGCGGGCATCCTATCCGGCCGCGCCGACGGTGAGCGGCGGTGCCATGAACTCGGGGCCGACCGGGTCGGTGACCTCCTCGGCGACGATGCGATCGATGTCCGCCAACGTCGCGGCGTCGAGCGTGAGCTCGAGCGCGCCCGGTAACGCGTCGAGCTGGTCGGGACGCCGCGCGCCCCACAGCGCCGCGCCGACACCGGGTTGAT
>JBEKAU010000128.1:0-6961 GCA_050015755.1 Vulcanimicrobiaceae bacterium
GTTCGCGGTCGTCGCGATTCGTTCGCGCAGTTCGGCCAGCGCTTCGAGCTGCGCGCGCGCGGCCAGTGCACCGGCGGCCTGTTTCTCCTCGAGCGCGCGGAGCTTCTTGAGCGGGGCGTTCTTGTGCGCGCGCTCGGTGCCGACGTGTTTGCGCAGCGCGGCGTCGAGCCGCCCCAGCGCTCCGATCGCGGCGTCTTCTTTGGGGCCGCCGTCGAGCGCGCGTGCCAGCACCGTCGAGACGGACCCGGCGGCTTCGCCGTCGATCGTCATCGCGGCTTGGCGCGCGCAGGCCGTCTGCACGAACGCGTCGAGCGGTAATCCGAGATGCGCCTCGCCGGGCGAGAGGCCGCGGCCTTCGCCGAGTTGCGTCGCCGCATCGACGCCGCGCTCGTCGTAGACGTGCACGCCCTTCGCATCGGCCTCGAAGTCGCGCTGCACTTCCCACACCGTGCCGGCCGAGGTCTCGTAGACGAGTGTCGTGCTGAAGCGCGCGTGATCGTCCCACGGCCGCCAGCGGTCTTTCTCGCCGCGGCGCAGTCCGTACAGCGAGGCGACGATCGCGGCGGCCAGCGTCGACTTCCCGGCCTCGTTGGGGCCCGAGACGACGGTCAAGCCGGAGCCGAAAGTAAACGTGCGATCGACGAGCTTGCCGAACCCGTCGACGCGCAGCGAGCGCAGCTTCACGGCAGCGGCTCGGCGCCGGCGAACGCCGCGACCACCGCCTGCAACGCGGCGCGCGCTTCGGGTTTGCCGTCGTCGACCATCGCCAGCAGATCGGCGATGGCGCGACCGCGCACGGTCGGCTCGCGCGCCAGCGCCGCATAGTCGGCGGCGACCGTCTCGTCGATCACCTCGAGTGCGCCCAGGTTGTCGCCGAAGCGATCAGCGATCAGCGCGCGATCGATGCGCGTCTGTGGCGCGAGCGTCCCTTGCAGCCGCACGCGCAGATAGTCGTCGCGGCCGAAGTCGCGCAGCGCGCGCTCGACGGCGCCGAGCACGGCCGGTTCGCTCTCGGCATCGGCGAGGGTGACCTCGACATCGATCAGGCGCGTGCGCGCGAGCGGAACCGCCTCCACGTCGACGGTGGTACCCGCGATCGTCACCACCAGGGCGCCGTGGGCGCCGCGCTCGCCGAACTTGATGGGCTCGGGCGAGCCGGGGTACGCCAGCCGCGGGCCCTCGGCGTCGCTCTCGACGTAGCCGCCGTGGTAGTGGCCGGAGAGGACCAGGGTCGCGCCGGCGGCGCGGATCTCATCGAGCGTGAACGGTGCGGTGGCGCGTTTGCCGGGCGGGCAGCGCCGCTCATCGCTGCCGTGGACGAGCGCGATCCGTACGCCGGGACGGTCGAAGCGGGCGCCGGCGAAGGGCCGGCCCGGCTCGGCCGGCGCGTGGCCGAAGCCGTAGAGCGTCACCTCGTCGGTCAGGGCGTACCAGGTCCAGGCCGGCTCGGCGAAGACGCGCAGGTTGGCGGGCCGGTCGCTGCGCGCGTAGAGCGCGCGGGCCGCGTACGGGTCGTGGTTGCCGGGCGCGACGAAGACCGGGCCGCCGAAGCGTGCCATCTGGGCGAAGACGAAGCGCGCGGTCTGCGGCCCGGCACGCTCGGCCTCGTAGAGGTCGCCGCCGATCGTGAGCGCGTCCGCCTTGCGTGCCAACGCAAGATCGACGACCCGCTCGAAGGCATCGGCCAACGCCGCCCGGCGTCGCGACCCGCCGCGCACTTCCGTGAACGCCGTCTCCAGGTGGAGGTCGGCCGCATGGACGATCGTCGTCGCCATCGCACCTCTGTTCGCCGCGACGCCGGGGCGGCGCCCTCCGACCCGAGGGAGCGGGGGACCGAAGTGTAGCGCAGGCTACATCGCGTGGCATGTGAAAACGGTCTGCGCGGCAGGTGGCTCTCGCCTGCAACTCGGTACCGGCGGCGCATCGCCGCCCAGGGAGGTTCGATGGCAATCGGATCAACGACGGCAGGCGACGAGCACAAGCAGCTCACCCGTGCCGTTCTGGCCAGCACGATCGGCACGTCGATCGAGTGGTACGATTTCTTCCTCTACGGAACGGTCACGGGGCTCGTCTTCGACAAGCTCTTCTTCCCGAACGACGATCCGTTGGTGGGGACGCTCAAAGCGTTCGGCATCTACTTCATCGGCTTTCTGGCGCGACCGATCGGCGCCGCGATCTTCGGTCATTATGGTGACCGCCTGGGCCGCAAGACCGCGCTGATCGCCACGCTCCTGTTCATGGGTGTCGCGACGTTCCTGGTCGGCTTCGTGCCGGGCTATGCGCAAATCGGCATTTGGGGCGCCGTCATCTTGACGGTCCTGCGGTTCTTCCAAGGCATCGGCGTCGGCGGCGAGTGGGGCGGTTCCGTCTTGCTCTCGATGGAGTGGGCGCAGACCAACAAGCGGCGCGGCCTCATCTCGAGCTGGCCGCAGTTCGGTGTTCCCTGCGGGCTGTTTCTCTCGACCATCGCCACCCTCGCGTTCTCGGCCTTGGCGCCGGGCGACCAATTCCTCGCGTGGGGCTGGCGCATTCCGTTCTTCTTGAGCATCATTCTCGTCGGCGTCGGCCTGTGGATTCGGCTGGGCATCTTCGAGACGCCGACCTTCCGACGCGTCGTCGCGGAGAAACGCGTCGAGCGCGCGCCGGTCTGGGAAGTGCTGCGTCTGCAATGGCGCGAGGTCGTCCTCTCGGCACTCGCGCGGATGGCAGAACAGGCGCCGTTCTACATCTTCACGACGTTCGTCTTCACCTACGGCACGAAAGTGCTGGCGCAGCCGCGCAGCCTCATCCTCACCGCCGTCACGGTCGCGGCGATCGGTTCGGCGGTCTGGATCCCGCTCTTCGGTTCACTCTCCGATCGCATCGGTCGGCGCCGGATGTATATGATCGGCGCCGTCGTGATGGGACTGTACGGGTTCCTGTACTTCGGGATGCTCAACAGCGGGATGACCGCGCTGGTGTTCCTGGCGATCTTCCTGAGCTTGCTGCCGCACGACATGCTCTACGGTCCGCAGGCCGCGCTGATCGCCGAGGCGTTCACGCCGCGCTTGCGCTACAGCGGCGCGTCGCTGGGCTATCAACTCGCCTCGATCATCGCCGGCGGCCCGGCGCCGTTCGTCGCGACGTGGCTGCTCGCGAAATATAACAGCGGGTGGCCGGTGGCGGTCTTCATCGCGTTCTGCGCGATCGTCACGCTCTGCTCCGCGCCGTTCTTGCCGGATTACACCAACAAGGACATCAGCCAAGAGTACGACGCGACGACGGCTCCTGCCGGCGCCGCTGTCCCCAACCCCACCTAGCGCGGGTTCGGTGAAGCCGTGTCCTGTGCGAGTTTCTCGCGCAGGCGCGGCTTTTCCACTTTCCCCATCGCGTTGCGCGGCAACGCGTCGATCGGATACAGGTGCTTGGGGACCTTGAAGCTCGCCAAGCGTTCGCGCAGCGTCGCCAGCACCGCCGCTTCGTCGTAGTTCGCGTCGATCTCGACGAACGCGACCGGGATCTCACCGCGGGCCGGATCCGGTTGGCCGATCACGGCCGCCGCCAGAATCCCCGGCACGCGCAGCAGTTCCGTCTCCACCTCGATCGGGTAGACGTTGAAGCCGCCGCTGATCACCAGCTCTTTCAAGCGGCCGTTGATCGTGTAGCCGGTCTGCGCGTCGTACGTCGCCAGGTCGCCGCTCTTGTACCAGCGTTCGCCGCGCGCGTCGGTGCCGAACGCCGCCGCGGTCGCATCGGGGTTGCGCCAATAGCCGGTGAAGACGTTGGGACCGTGCACGAGGATCTCGCCGGCCTCGCCCGGCGCGACGTCGGTGCCGTCGGGGTCGGCGAGCCGTATCTGCACGTGCGGGAGCGGGAAGCCGACGGTGCCGGCGTAGCGCGGTCCTTCGTAGCGATTGCTCAGCGCGAAGCCGAACTCGGTCGCGCCGTAGCGCTCGAGGATCGACTGGTCGAAGCGGCGCGCGAACTCTTCGTGCACCGGCGCCGGCAGCGCCGCCGAGCCCGACACGAACAGCCGCACCGCGTCGAAGCGCGTTCCAGGTGCGGCTTGTTCGAGAAAGCGCACGTACATCGTCGGAACGCCGAAGAACATCGTCGCCTCGCCGGCTTGCAGCGTCGCGATGACCGACGGTGCGTCGAAGCGCTCGCGCAGCAGCACGCGGCCGCCGGCGACGAGCGTCCCGTTGAGGCCCGCGCCCAAGCCGTGGACGTGGAAGAGCGGGAGCGTCAGCAGCAGGGTGTCGGCATGCGTCCAGCGCCAGCCCGCGGTGAGCTGATCGCCGATCGCGCCCAGGTTGCCGTGACTGAGCGCGGCGCCTTTCGAGCGGCCGGTGGTGCCGCTGGTGTAGATCAGGATCGCAACCGCGTCGGCCGGCGGTCGCGGCGGATCGACGAGCGCGATCGTCGTGTCCTGCGCCGCCAGCTCGACGTCGGCCAGGTCGATGCGAATCCGATGCGATGCGACGAACGGTGCGCTCTGCTCCGACACGCAGACGACGGTCGGTTCGGCGTCGGCGAGCACGTGCTCGAGGTCGGCGGTGCGGTAGAGCACGTTGACCGGCACGACGATCGCGCCGGCGCGCAGCCCGCCGAGATAGGCGTAGACGAAACCCGGGCGGTTCTCGGCGTAGATCGCGACCCGGTCGCCCGGCCGCACGCCGGCCGCCCGGAACAGCGCGGCGACGCGCAGCGAGGCCGCCCGCAGCGCGCCGTACGAGACCTCGTCGAGCGCCAGGGCGTCGGGCCGGGCGGCGGCGTGCGCGTCGAGCGCGTCGAGAACGGAGCCGGTCATGACGCCCCCAACAGGTCGGCCAGGTCGGTCAGGTTCGCGGCGCTGATGTCGACCCCGTCGGCCGCCGCCGTGTCGGCCGCCTTCGGCCCGTACTCGGTGGGCCGCGCGATCCATGCGGTGCGCAGCCCGTGCGATTTGGCGGCGAGGAGGTCGCTGTTGTGCGCGGCGACGAGCATCACGCGCTCGGGTGTCGTCGCCAGCAGCTCGACCGCGCCGAGATATGTCTGCGGGTCGGGCTTGTAATGGCGAAAGATCTCGGCCGAGAAGATCGTGTCGACCGGCAGGGGCGCGTTCTTGGCGAGGTCGACGAGCAGCCGCACGTTGCCGTTCGAGAGCGTCGCGAGGATGTAGCGCGCGCGCAGACGGGTCAGGCCGGCGAGGGTGTCGGGCCACGGCCGCAGATGGTGCCAGCGATCGACGCACCACCGGCGCGCCTCCTCGTCGAGCGCATCCGCGATCCCGAATTGTTCGCACAGGGCGTCGAACGAGGCGCGGTGCAGCCCGTCGAGCGGCGTCCACGGCAGCGCGCCGCTGCGGACCGCGTTCATCGAGGGGACGTAGGCGCTGCGCCAGGTGTCGACGAGGACGCTCCAGTCGGCGTCGACGCCGCGTTCCTTGCCCAGCGCGGAGAGGTCGGCGATCAGGCTGCTGCGCCAGTCGACCAGCGTTCCGAAGACGTCGAAGAGGAGCGCGTCGAGTTGCACCGGCTAGGCGGCCAGGTAGGTGTGGAACCAGGTGAGCGTGCGCGTCCACGCATCGCTGGCCGCGCTCGCGACGTACCGGTCCCGCGTGTCGTCGAAGAACGCGTGCCCGGCTTCGTCGTAGATGCGCACGTCGTGCGGCACCGTCAGACGTGCGAACATCGCGGTGACATCCTCCGCTTTGATCGACGTATCGCGAGCGCCGAAACTGCCCATCAGCGGCGTCGTGATCTTGCTGGTATAGTCGAACGTCGAGGCGGTCGTCGGCGTGTTCGCCTCGGTGCCGGGCCGCACGTCACCGTAGAACATCGAGGCGGCGGCGAAGTTGGTGCGGCCGATGATCTCCTGCAGCACGATCCCGCCGCCCATGCAGAAGCCGGTGATGCCGATCTTTCCTTGCGGGATGAGCGTCGCGATGTCGTCACGTGCCGCGATCAGGTCGGTCGCGACGAATCCTTGTGCGAGCATCTTCTGCGCGATCGGTCGGAAGACGGTGAAGTCGGATGCACCGCTGCCGTTGGGAGCGCCGACGCGGTCGTAGAGCTTCGGTGCGATCGCCACATAGCCGGCTTTGGCGTAACGGCGTACGACGTCGCGCAGCTGATCGTCCACGCCCCAGATCGCTTGCACGACGACCACGCCCGGGGTCGTCGGGGTCAGCGTGCGCGGATGCGCGACGTAGGCGCCGAGCGGGCCACCGACCGGCGGCGTGATCTGCAAGTCGGCTTGGCGGATCGCCGGATCGTCGGGGTCGACGATCGGCGGATGCGGCTTGCCGAAGCCCGCGGTTTGTGCGTCGGCAGCCGCGGCGTTGGCGATCCACAGTGCCGCGCCGGATCCCAGCGTCACGAAGCCACGTCGCGAAACGTCCGCCGACGTCGCGTTCGTCGGGTCGGTCAGCTCACTCATGACGGGCCGTTCGTGAAGGGGGCTCCCGCACCCCGCGGAAGGGGCCGCCATGAATCGGCTGCAGTTTTCCGTCGGGCTGGCCGCTGCGGGCCTGGCGAGCGCCGCCCCCGCGCGCGGCGCCGACGCGTACGCGCAGGCCGTCGACGACCTCGTCGCCGCGAACCGCATCCTCGCACAGCTGAACGTCGTCGACGGCTTCGGTCACGTCAGCGTGCGCGACCCGCGCGACTCTGCGCACTACCTGCTCGCGCGCAGCATGGCGCCGGCACTCGTCACCGCCGCCGATATCCAGACCTACGATTTGCACAGCGTCCCGCTCGACCCGCATCCTCAGACCAGTTATTTCGAGCGCTTCATCCACGGCGCGATCTACGCCGCGCGCCCCGACGTGATCTCGGTCGTGCACAGTCACACCGAAGCGGTGATCCCGTTCGCCGACACGGGCGTGGCGCTGCGGCCGATGTTCCACATGGCCTCGTTCCTGGGCGCCGGCGCGCCGGTCTTCGAGATCCGAACGGTCGGCGGCGAGGGCACCGACATGCTGATCGGCTCGGAGGTGCTC
>JBEKAU010000129.1:0-6955 GCA_050015755.1 Vulcanimicrobiaceae bacterium
CTTGAGCCGGAAGCGCTGACCCTCGACTTCGATCGGACCGAACATCCCGTCGGCGAAGTGCTCGAGGTGCCCTGAGGTCGCGTACAGGTTCTCGTGCACGACGTGCGGCGTGACGACCGGCAGATAGCCGCGCTCCCGCAGACCCTCGCGGATGAACTGCTCGACGATCCCGCGCATGAGCGCGCCCTTGGGATGCCAGAAGACCAGGCCCCCGCCGGCGAGCTCGTCGACGTGGTAGAGGTCGAGCTCGGCGCCGAGCTTGCGATGGTCGCGCTTCGCCGCCTCCTCGAGGAACGTGAGGTAGTCGTCCAACTCCTGCGGCGTCGTGAACGCGGTGCCGTAGATGCGCTGGAGCATCGGGTTGTGCTCGTCGCCGCGCCAGTAGGCGCCGGCGACCGACATCAGCTTGAGCGCGCCGATCGCACCGGTCGAGTCGGCGTGACCGCCACGGCACAGATCGGTGAAGTCGCCGATCGTGTAGAGCGTGATCGGATCCCCATCGGGGATCTCGCGTGCGATCTCGACCTTGTAGGGGTTGTCGCGGAAGGCCTCGATCGCTTCCTCGCGGGTGACCCGCCGGCCGCTCATCGGATAGTCGGCCTTCACGATCTCGCGCATCCGCGCTTCCAGCTTCTCGAGGTCCTCGGGCGTGAACGGCGCGCCACGAGCGAAGTCGTAGTAGAAGCCGTTTTCGATCGCTGGACCGATGGTGGGCTTGGCCTCGGGAAACAGGTCCTGCACCGCGTACGCGAGCACATGCGCCGCGGTGTGCCGGAGATGAGCGATATCGACGGTACTGGTGGTCACGGCCGACCCTTTCGCCGCGCGCCTTCGGTGAGCCTCACCGCGCGCTACGGCGTGACGAAAAGCGGGCCAGCCGCTAGACTGCACCCGATGAGCGCGCAGATCGACCACCACCACGAGGGCCACGGCAGCGAGGCGCAAGCCCAGACGCTGCGCGACCTGGTGCTCGGCATGGCCGACGGCCTGACCGTCCCGTTCGCGCTGGCCGCCGGGGTGACCGGTGCAGTTGCCGCCAGCGGTATCGTCCTGACCGCGGGCATGGCCGAAATCGTCGCAGGCGCGATCTCGATGGGGTTGGGCGGCTACCTCGCGGCGCGCACCGAGGCCCAGCACTACGCGCGCGAGTATCAGCGGGAGGTTGACGAGACGATCGCGATCCCCGGCGAAGAGCGGGCCGAGGTCGCCGCGATCCTGCACGGGTACGGGCTGCGCGAGCCGGTCCTCTCGCAGGCGGTCGACCAGATCGCGCACGACCAGCAGGTCTGGGTCGACTTCATGATGCGCAACGAGCTGGGCCTCGAACGGCCGGACGAGCGGGCCGCGCCGCGCAGCGCGGTGCTGGTCGGCGGCGGCTACGTGCTGGGCGGGATTTTCCCGCTGGCTCCCTACGTGTTCGTCGCCGACGCGCACATTGCGCTGCTGTGGTCGATCTGCTTCACGTCGGCCGCGTTGTTCGCGTTCGGCGCGGTCCGTGCACGGCTACTCCGTACGCGCGTGCTTGCCGGCGCGCTGCAGACGTGGATCATCGGCGCGCTGGCGGCCGGTGCCGCCTACGGCCTGGCGCGCGCCGTCATGCACTGACGGCGCGCGTGGGCCGTTACGGGGTTCGCGAGTGCCGGAAGAGGCCGCTGAGCAGGTGTGCCGACCGGAAGCCGCTGTGCTCCATGCCGAGCAGCGAGCGCAAGAGGTCGAGCGGGCTGAGGGACGCGACCCGCCGCGCGATGCTCAGTTCCCCGATCGCGCTGTACGTCGCCGTTGACACGAGGGTGAGCGAGCCGCCCGCACCGGCAAGCTGGGTGATGCCGCAGCCCGGGACGTAGGAGATGTCCACCTGAACCGACGTGCTGTACGTGTACTGGACCGTCGCACCCGCTGCCGGCGTCGGACACGCGCTCGCGCCCGGCACCGTGCCGACGAACGTCACGACGGCGGTGACACCCGGGTACGGCGTTGACGTCGCCCCTTGGACGAGCGTGGTTCCGACCAGCAGTGGATCACCCGGGACCACCGACGAGCTGCCGTACGAGATTTCGGCGACCGCTTCGTAACCGTTCGCGCCCTCGGCGAGTCCGAGCGCACCCAGGAGATTGTCGTCCATGTTCGCCGCGCTGGTGAGGACCGTCGGGACCGCGCCCGTGACGCCGCTGCCGACCAGCACCCAATCGCCTTGCGTGGTCAACGTCGGGTCGGCATAGAGCGAGAGGGTCAGGGTGGTTCCCTGCGAGATCCCTTGGTAGTTCCAGCCTCGCGAGGGCGCCAATGCCAACATGTCGCCGCTGACGGTGGGGGGCGTCGGGGTCGGCGCGGGGGATGCCGTGGGGGTCGCCTTCGAGCCGCCCGGAGTCGTGGGCGGCGTCGAGCCGCCTCCGCCGCCGCTGCAGGCGACCAAGCAACTGGTCATGAGGCAAAACGAAACAAGGAGCCGCTTCATCCGTGTGCGTCCCTTTCCAAGAGAGCCGAAATCTGTCAGCACCTTACCACAGCAAGCGGGCGCATTCCCTGTGTTTCTCCTGAGCGTTGCGCTTTCGGTCTCAGTGGCGCGTCGTCGGGGCCGAAGGGGACCGTTTGACGGCCCGCTGCTCTTCCGGTAGACTACCGTTTCGGACGTAGAACCCGTGCGCGGGCGGCTAGCTCAGTGGGAGAGCGCTACATTGACACTGTAGAGGTCAGAAGTTCAATCCTTCTGCCGCCCACCACGTCCGACGAGACCTCGCGATTTGCATCGCGGGGTCTCGTTGCATCTGGGTGCCTGTGACGGCGCACACGACGTCCTCCGCCAGGTAAGGGGCGCCACCTCGGAGGCCGACCAGGAAAGCGAGGCGGGTCGTTGGAGCCCGCCGCGTTGTCCATCGTTGGAGAAGCCGGGAGTTCCCAGATGTTCGAACGTAGCCCGCTCGCGCGCACGCTGACGGCGGCCGTGACCGCCGTGGCCGTGCTCGCTGCTTGTTCCGGAGGCGGCGGCACCAGTACGCCGAGCCCCTCCTCCGTCACCCCACTCGCGCCGCAGAGCGCGACCCGTTCGGTCGCCGATCACGGGTGGGGCGGTCAGCCCACACCCTCACCGAGCCCGACGCCGGAACCGCCGATCGCCGCCGACCCGGCCAGCCTCGAGTTCACCGCGCCGGAAGCCGCTGCCGGAACGCCGCAGACGGTGGCCGTCACCGTCTCCTCCTCGGTCGTCGACTCGGTCGCGGCGAGCATCAGCGGGACCGGCAACTGCCCGACCGTCTCGCCCGCATCGCTCACGCCGCCGGCCAAGGCCAAGCATCACCACCACTCGCTGTTGTGGTGGCTGATCTGGGACATCACCTGGTTCTTCGATTGGTGCCAAGGCAACAACGGTCACGATGAGGCGCCGTGGAGCGCGACGCTGACCGTGACGCCGGCCGGCGCCGGCCCGGCGAGCTGCACGATCACGCTCACCGGCGAGAACAGCGATGCCAAGAACAACGCGCAGGCGCCGTCGATCACCGTCCCGGTGACGGTCGACGCACCGGCCAGCCCGAGTCCGACACCGACCCCGGCGGCAACGCCGACCCCCGCGCCGACGCCGACCGCGGTCCCGACGCCGACGCCGACGCCGACCCCCGAACCTCGCTAGGTAGGGTGATGGGCGACGCGTAGCGCAGCGTGCTGCATGCAGCCGCTGCGCTACGAGTCCATCGCCCCCGTCCTGATCGTCGAACAGGTCGAGCCGACGCGCAACTTCTTTCGCGATCGGCTCGGCTTCACGCAAACAGCCGAGGTGGACCATGAAGGTCGCCTCGGCTTTGCGATGCTGGAGAAAGACGGTGTGACGGTGATGGTGCAGTCACACGCGAGCGTCATCGCCGACGTCGGTCATGACGCGGCGCGCGCCGTCAACGCGACGATGTCGGGCCGCGGTGCAGCGACGCTGTTCGTGGTCGTCAGCGAGATCGAGTTGCTCGTGCCGCAGGTCGCCGACGCCGACGTCCTGGTACCGTTACGGAAAACCTTCTACGGTATGCACGAGCTGACGGTCCGCGAGCCGGGCGGGCACGCGATTACGTTCGCGTCCCGCCTGAGCTCGTGAACGTTAGCCCTTCTGCTGCTTGACGACGGCCTGACGGCGGTTGAGGACCTCGATGCGGTCCGCGTGGCGCTGGCCGAGGAACTTCTGGTCGTAGAAGACCTTGATCAACTGGTCGCGATGGAGCGCGGCCATCTGATACGTGGTCTTGCCGTCTTCCGAGAAGATCTGGTCGAAGTGTCCGACGATCAGGAAGCTCAGCTCCTTGCCGGTCTTGTCGTCGATGACTTTGACGTTGGTCGTCGAGATGT
Source organism: Vulcanimicrobiaceae bacterium (assembly GCA_050015755.1). Taxonomy (GTDB): domain Bacteria; phylum Vulcanimicrobiota; class Vulcanimicrobiia; order Vulcanimicrobiales; family Vulcanimicrobiaceae; genus Vulcanimicrobium. The sequence continues at coordinate 4,327 of JBEKAU010000129.1, forward strand.
GCACGAGGCTGCCCTCGACCCAGGCTGAGCCGACGGGCCCGGCGACGGCGGGAGCCGGCACCGAGAAGGTTGCGAAGAGTGGGAGTGCCGCAAGGCTGGCGGCAAGCAGAAAAGTACGCATGCGACCGTTGTACCCCGCTAGGCCGCTTTCTTCGCACCGGGCGGCCGCTTCTTTTTCCGGGCCGCCTTGACCGAGTCACGCAAGGCGTCGGCCAGCGGCCGGCTCTCGTCGGCGAGGATCGTCTCGATCAGTGCCACGACCGCGCACTCCTCGTCGTGCAGCGCGTCCGGGGCGGCGTGCTTCGCGGCGCGCACCGCAAGCTCGATCGCGCCGTTGGCGATGAAGCGATCGATGACGCCGGGGAAGATGTAGGACTTGCGGCAGACCGCCGGCGTGTTGCCGAGCTGATCGGCGACTGCGCTGACGACGTCGGCTACTTGGCGCCGACGCTTGGTCACGCTCGTCTCACGCACCGCGATGGCGGCGAGCTTGAGCGCGCACGACATCGTCCCTTCCCACGTGCGGAAGTCCTTGGCGGTGAAATCCTCGCCGGAAACCTCACGCAAATAGGCGTTGACGTCGTCGGAGTGGATCGGATGCGGGGCACCCTCCTCATCGAGGTACTCGAAGAGGTGCTGACCGGGAAGGTCGTGCATGGCCGCGACGATGCGCGCGATCCGGCGGTCGTGCACCGCCACGTCGTGGACCTTTCCGCTCTTGCCGCGGAAGTGAAAACGGATCGTCGCACCGCGCACGGCGGCGTGCTCGTCACGCAGTGTCGTTAGGCCGTATGAGTCGTTCTCGCGCGCGTACTCGTCGTTGCCGATGCGAATCGCGGTCGCTTCGAGCAGCGCGATCAGCGTCGCGAGCAGCTTCTCGCGCGGCAAGCCGCGCAGCGCCAGATCGCGGCTGACGGCGGCGCGGATCGTCGGCAGCGCCTTCGCGAACCCGAGCATCCGGTCGAATTTGTTCTCATCGCGGACCGCACGCCAGCGCTTGTGGTAGCGATACTGCTTGCGGCCGCGGGCGTCCCGCCCGGTCGCCTGGAGGTGGCCGTCGGCCAGCGGCGAGATCCACACGTCTTGGTAGGCCGGCGGAACTGCGAGCGCGCGGATGCGCGCCAGGGTCGCCTCGTCGCGTACCGGGGCACCGTGCGGGTCAACGTAGCGGAACGCTCGGCCCTGGCGCAGACGCCGAATACCGGGCAGCGCATCGGTGGTGTAGCGGAGGCCGGCTGCCTTGGCCGCCTGCGGGCCGTCGCTCGCTTCCATCGCCGCTGTTCTACCCAACCCTGGACAGGAATCCCTCACCTCGCTACAATAACCCGGTTCGTCCGTCGAGGACGTGGGCGCGTAGCTCAGTGGGAGAGCATCCGCTTCACACGCGGGGGGTCGTTGGTTCAATCCCAACCGTGCCCACCATCTACTCGATGGCGTTGTAGCTCAGTTGGTTAGAGCGCCGCCCTGTCACGGCGGAGGTCGTGGGTTCGAGCCCCATCAACGTCGCCAGTCCCGAGCGCCGGGCCTCCCCAAGGTCCGGCGCTCGCTTTTACGAACGCCGAGCAGTCGTGGCATCCATCGCGATCGAGCATCTGACGAAACGTTATCCGACCGGAACCCTCGCGCTCGATGACGTGAACCTGACCATCGGCGAGAACGAGTTCGTCGCGGTCGTCGGGCCGAGCGGTTGCGGCAAGAGCACCCTGCTGCGCATCTTGGCCGGGCTCGAGAACGCCAGCGAGGGCCACGTGCACCAGGTCGGGCCGCCGCCCAAGCGCGACGAGCTGCCCAGCGCGACCGTCTTTCAAGAGCAGTCGCTCTTCCCGTGGATGCGGGTCGGCGAGAACGTCGCCTTCGCGTTCGACTCGCTGCACGTGCCGCGGGCGCAGGTGCGCGAGCGTGTGCGCGAGGTGCTCGCGCGCGTTGGTCTGGCCGAGTACGAGCGCGCTTGGCCGTATCAGCTTTCCGGCGGGATGAAGCAGCGCGCCGCGGTCGCGCGCGCGTTCGCCGTCGATCCGCCGGTGCTCTACATGGACGAACCGTTCGGCGCGCTCGACGAGCAGACGCGCGTCGCCTTGGCTGGCGAGTTGATGGCGCTGTGGGAACGCACCCGCAAGACCGTCGTGTTCATCACGCACGGCATCGAAGAAGCGGTGACGCTGGCCGACCGCGTGGTCGTGCTTTCGGCGCATCCGGGCACCGTGAAAGCGATCGTGCCGATCGACTTCCCGCGCCCGCGCGATGCGATCGCGCTGCGCGGCGACCCGAAGTTCGGCGAATTGGTCGTGCACATCTGGGACTTGCTGCGATGACGCGCGGCGAACGCGCGGTCGCGATCGCGGCACCGATCTCGATCGTGCTGCTCTGGCAGCTCGCCGTCTCGACAAAGTTCCTCAACCCGGGACTCTTCCCGCCGCCGTCCGAGATCGCCGCAAACTTCGTCGCGTACGCGTCGAGCGGCGAGCTGTGGACCAATACGGCCTGGACCTTGGGACGGTTGATCATCGGCTGTCTGATCGGTGGGATCCCGGGCACGCTGATCGGTCTCGGGATGGGGATGAACCGCTGGGTGCGCGCGTATTTCCAACCGGTGATCGCGCTGCTCTACCCGATCCCGAAAATCGCGATC
>JBEKAU010000130.1:0-6943 GCA_050015755.1 Vulcanimicrobiaceae bacterium
TGCCTGAGCTGTCACCGCACGGTGACCTCGGCGCAGCGCGCCGCCGTGCAGGCGGCGCGCGAGGATGTGCGCGTAAGCGCGTGACTCGGGCCCCGCGTAGGGGCATGATGGGAGTCATGACGACCACGGCTTCCCGTCCGGCGTCCATCGAGACGCGTAATCCGACGACCGGCGAGATCATCGCACGCTACGAGCCCTACGGTAAAGGCTCGATCGACACGCGACTCGACGTCGCGGTCGCCGATGCCGCTCGTTGGCGCGAGCAGCCGTTCGCGGTGCGGGCGGAACGGTTGCGTGCGGTCGCGCGGGTGCTGCGCGTGCGCAAGAAGTCGCTGGCGGAGCTGGCGACGCGCGAGATGGGCAAGTCGATCGTCGAGGCGGAGGCCGAGGTCGAGAAATGTGCGGTCGCGTGCGAGTGGTTCGCCGACAACGGTGCGCGACTGCTGGCCGAGGAGAACACGCCCTCGAACGCGACCCGCAGCTACGTCGCCTTCCGACCGCTCGGCGTACTGCTCGCGATCATGCCGTGGAACTTCCCGTATTGGCAAGTCGTGCGCGCGGCGGCGCCGGCGCTGATGGCCGGCAACGCCGTCGTGCTCAAACACGCCGCCAACGTGACCGGCTGCGCGCTGGCGATCGAGGAGATCTTCCAGAGCGCCGGGCTCGAGAAGGGCTGCTTCTCGACGTTGGTCGTCACCGGCGCGGAGATGGAGCCGGTCGTCCTCGACGAGCGAATCGCCGCGGTCACGCTGACCGGCAGCGAAGAGGCCGGCTCCAAGGTCGGCGCGTTGGCCGGCCGGGCGATCAAGAAGACCGTCCTCGAGCTGGGCGGCTCGGATGCGTTCATCGTGCTCGCCGACGCCGATCTCGACGAAGCCGCCAAGGTCGGGGTGAAGGCGCGTTTCCAGAACAACGGGCAGAGTTGCATCGCCGCGAAGCGCTTCATCATCGAGGACAGCGTCTACGACGCGTTCACCGAACGGTTCGTCGCGGCCGCGCGCAAGCTCAAGCGCGGCGATCCGATGGACCGTGCGACGACGCTCGGCCCCCTCGCACGTCATGATCTGCGCGACACGCTCGACGAGCAGGTGCAGGCGACGATCGAAGCGGGTGCGACGCTGCTGCTGGGCGGTGAGCCGGCACCGGGGCCGGGCGCGTTCTACCTCGCGACCGTGGTCGGCGATGTCGAGCCCGGCATGCGGATGGCGACCGAAGAGACGTTCGGCCCGGCCGCCGCGCTGTTCCGCGTGCGCAACGTCGAGCAGGCCGTCGCGCTCGCCAACGACTCGCGCTACGGCTTGGGTGGCAACCTGTGGACCCGTGACGTCGGCCGCGCGCAGGGGATCGCCGCGCGCTTGCAGTCGGGCAACGTCTTCGTCAACGGGATGACGGCGTCCGATCCGCGCTTGCCGTTCGGCGGGGTGAAGAAGAGCGGGCACGGTCGCGAACTCTCGGCGTTCGGCATTCGCGAGTTCGTGAACGTGCAGACGGTGTGGATCGGGCCCGAGACCGGCAGCGGCGCGGCCAGCTCGCCGGCCGAGTAGCACACCGGGCGGGGGGCTGCGCCGGTCCGACGAAAGGCGCCCTCGGTATGTCGCACGACCTCTCTCTCACCTCGACGCTCGGCGAGGGGATCGTCCAGATCCGCTTGCCGATGGCCGGCAACCCGATGCGGTACATCAACGGCTACCTCATCGAGGACGCGACGCTGGGAGGTTGGACGCTGGTCGACTGCGGCTGGAAGGCCGACGACGTGCTGGCAGCGTTGCACGAAGGACTGGCCGAGGTCGGCCGCACGTTGGCCGACGTGCGGCGGCTGCTGATCACCCACGTCCACTTCGATCACTACGGGCTAGCCGGTACGCTCTTGCGTGCCGGTGTGCCGCGCTTGATGATGCACCCGCGCGATTGGCAGGTCGCGCAAGACCACGTCTCCGACCCGCGGGCATTCGACGCCGCCGCCGATGCGTGGATCGCGCGCAACGGCTACGACATCCAGGGCGGGATCGAAGACGACCTGCAGCATCATCGCACCGAGCTCGCGAAGCCGACCGACCTGCTCGACGACGGCGCGCTGGTCGGACGGCTGCGCGCGGTGTGGACGCCCGGCCACACGCCCGGGCATCTCTGCTTCGTCGACACCGTCAGCGGCAAGATCTTGACCGGCGATCACGTCCTCGATCCGGTGACGCCGCACGTCGGTATCTGGCGCGACGGACGCGGCGATCCGCTCGGCAACTACGTCGACTCGTTGCGCAAGGTCGCGGCGCTGCCCTCGCGCGGCGCGTTGCCCGCCCACGGCGAGCCGTTCGCCGATCTGCCCGGACGCGTGAACGAGCTGCTCGCGCACCACGAGCATCGCGAGGGACAAGTCTTGGCCGTACTCGGCAACGGTGCGACCAGCGCGGCCGGCGTGGCGCGCGGGTTGGTGTGGCGGCGTCGCGGGGATCCGTTCGACGCGTTGCCGGCCGCGCACCAGCAGTTCGCGGTCGCCGAGACGCTCGCGCACCTCGAGCATCTGCGCGCGCGCGGCGTGATCACGCGCGACGCCGACGCCGATCCGATAACGTACGCGCTGGCGGCGGTCCCTCAGCGCGTGTAGCGCGCGATCAGCGGACCGAACTGCGGGTACGCGGCGGTCAGCATCGAGCGCGTCGTGAGGTGAAACTCGGAGAAGTCGAAACCGGGCGCGACGTCGCAGCCGACCAGCGCATAGCCGCCGGCGACGTCGACGTGCGAGGCGAAGTGGGTGCCGGCCGGCACCGTCGTCTGCCACATCTCGCCCACGCCGAGCACCCGCTGCTCGTGATGGCCGCTCGGCGCGATCATCTCGACCGTCACCGGATCGCCGCGATAGAAATGCCACGTCTCATCCGAAGCCAGCCGGTGAAATGCCGAGAACCCCGCGTCGGTCAGCAAGAAGTAGATCGACGTCGTCGCGCTGCGACGCGTGCCGCGGTCGGTGGTCACCTGCTCGGCGCTGCGGTACGTCTCGCGGTACCAGCCGCCTTCGGGGTGCGGCTGTAAGCGCAGGGCGGCGATCAACCGTTCGGCTTCGGAATGCACGCGTCCGTCTTCGCCGAACGAGCCGGGATGAACCTCGACGCCGCGCTCGCCTACGCCGAACGTCACCGGCTCGACGCGTTCGTCGCGCTCCGCGGCGAGGAGATCGTCGCCGAGCGTTTCGGTGAGGGTTGGAATGCCGAACGCCCGCATCCGCTCTACAGTGGCACGAAGAGCTTCTGGGGCGTGCTCGCCGTGCTCGCCGAGGCGGACGGACTGCTGACGCTCGACGAGCCGGTCGGTGCGACGATCCCCGCCTGGGCGCAGGACGCGGCAAAGCGTCGGGTCACGCTGCGCATGCTGCTGCAACTCACCAGCGGCATCGGGTTCGGCGGCCTGGGCAGTGCGGTGCCGACCTACGAGAGGGCGCTCGCGGTCGAGCTGCGCGATCCGCCGGGCACGACCTTCACCTACGGCGGCATCCCGCTGCAAGTCTTCGGCGCCGTGCTCGCGCGCAAGCTCGCGCCGCGCGAGATGACGCCGCACCGCTACCTGCGCGAACGATTGTTCACGCCGATCGGTCTCGAAGTCGCGCAGTGGCGCACGCTTCGCGACGGGACGCATCCGCTCCCGACCGGCGCGTTCCTCGCGGCGCGCGCGTGGCTGAAATACGGTCAGCTCGTGCGTGACGGCGGCCTCTGGCGGAGCGCGACCGTCGTGCCGCGCGAACTGCTCGCGGCGTGCTTCGTCGGTTCGGAGCCGAATCCGCGCTACGGCCTGGGCTGGTGGCTCAGCCCGCTCGCCCATCGGCCGGATATCGTATACGCGAGCGGTGCGGGTGGGCAAGCGTTGTACGTTCTGCCAGCGGACGACCTGGTCGTGGTGAAGTACGGCCAATCCAACTCCTACGATCACGCGGCGTTCTTGAGGAGGTTGACTGGTTGAGCGAGATGGTGGTTCGGCTGGCACGGCCCGACGACGGCGCAGCGTTCGCGTCGATCTACGGGCCGATCGTCGCCGAGACGGCCATCTCGTTCGAAGTGGATCCGCCGGGTGCCGACGAGATGACCGCGCGCGTGCGCGGCGCGCTCGCGCAGCACGCGTGGCTCGCCGCCGAAGTCGACGGCGCGATCGCCGGTTACGCCTACGCCTCGCAGCACCGGCAACGGCCGGCGTATCGCTGGGGCGTCGACGTGGCGATCTATCTCGACCCGCGCTTTCGCGGCCGAGGTCTCGGCTCACGGGTGTACCGCGCACTCCTGGCGGTGCTCCATCTGCAGGGCTACCAGCGCGCGTATGCGGGGATCGCGCTGCCCAACGCCGCCAGCGTCGCGGTGCACGAGTCGGCCGGTTTCCGGCTCGTCGGTGTCTATCAGCGTACCGGCTTCAAGTTCGGCCGTTGGCACGACGTCGGCTGGTGGGATCGCATCATCCGCGACGACGTCGATCCGCGCGAGCCGGCGCCGCTCTCCTCGGTCGCGCCGGCCGCGCTCGCCGCTGCGCTGGAGCGCTAACCCGCCGCTTCGCGCGCGTCGGCGCCGTCGAGCCGTGCGACGTGCGCTTCGAGCCGGTTGAGCAGCGTCGTGAGTTGCGCGGCCTCGTCCGGGCTGAAGGTGTCCAGGATCTCCGCTTCCATCGCCTGCGCGGCCGGGACGATCCGTTCGTAGACGGAGCGGCCGGTCGGGGTAAGGGTGAGGATCGCGCCGCGACCGTCGCGCGGATTGACCTCGCGGCGGACCAGGCGCCGGGCGGTCAGCCGGGCCAGCGCGCGGCTGACTTTCACCTTGTCCATCGCCGTCCGCTCGGCGATCGCGAGCGCACTCAAGCTGGTGGAGTAGCCGAGGTGGGCGATGACCCGCCATTCGGGAACGCTCAGACCGAAGCGTTCAGCGTATGTGCTCGCAACCAGGCGACTGATCTGTTCGGTGACCACCGAGAGGCGGTACGGCAGAAAGCGGGCGAGTTCGAAGCTCGGGCCGCTTGACGGGGGCGCCATTGCGTCCTACGATACCACGGCAGCGGATAGTTTCAAATGTAACTATCCCAGGAAAGCCAGGAGAGCACCATGGGCCCGTATCCGCACAACGCGCCGCCCGCCACCATCTCGGCGGCTAATCCGGCCGGCACCGACGGCTTCGAGTTCGTCGAGTTCGCGCACCCGGATCCGCAGGTGCTCGAGGGGCTCTTCCGCCGGATGGGCTTCATCCCGGTCGCCAAGCACAAGACCAAGGCGATCACACTCTGGCGTCAGGGCGAAGTCAACTTCCTGGCCAATTCCGAACCCGGCTCGCAGGCGATCGAATTCGCGGCCAAGCACGGCCCGTGCGCCTCGTCGATGGCCTGGCGCGTCGTCGACGCGCGGCATGCGCTCGATCACGCCGTCGCCAACGGCGCCGCGCCGAGCGATCTCCCGGCTGCGGCGCGCGCGCTCGACACGCCGGCGGTGATCGGGATCGGCGGCTCCTTACTCTATTTCGTCGACCGTTATCGCGACGGGCAGACGCCCTACGACGCCGAGTTCGATTGGATCGGTGAGCGCGACGCGAAGCCCGTCGGCGCCGGCCTGCACTACATCGACCACCTCACCCATAACGTCCATCGCGGCCGCATGGACACCTGGTCCGATTTCTACGCCAACCTGTTCGGTTTCCGGCAGATTCGCTATTTCGACATCGAAGGCAAGATGACGGGCCTGTTCTCGCGAGCGATGACGAGTCCCGACGGCAAGATCCGCATCCCGATCAACGAGTCGGCCGACGACCGCAGTCAGATCGAGGAGTACCTGCGCGAGTACGAAGGCGAGGGCATCCAACACATCGCCCTGGGCGCGAACGACATCTACCAAAGCGTCGATACGCTGCGTGCGGCAGGACTCGCGTTCATGCCCGCGCCGCCGGCGATCTATTACGAGAAGACCGAGGGCCGGCTGCCGGGTCACGGCGAGTCGCTCGACCGCCTGCGCGAACGCGGCATCCTGATCGACGGCGAGATCGTCGCAGACGGCGCCGCCACCAAAGTGCTGCTGCAGATCTTCTCGGCGACCGTGCTGGGGCCGATCTTCTTCGAGTTCATCCAGCGCAAGGGCGACGACGGTTTCGGCGAGGGCAACTTCCGCGCGCTCTTCGAGTCGATCGAAGAGGACCAGATTCGCCGCGGCGTGCTGCCGGCGCATACCTGAGGCGCACGGATGAGCTCGACGCTGACCCCGCCGCTCACCGCGCTCGCGTACCAATCCGGCTTCGGGAACGAGTTCGCGACCGAAGCACTGCCGGGTGCGCTGCCGGTCGGTCGCAACTCGCCGCAGCGGCCCCCCTACGGCCTGTATGCCGAGCAGCTCTCGGGGACGGCGTTCACCGTGCCGCGCGCAGTCAATCGCCGCAGCTGGCTGTATCGCATCCGCCCCTCAGCCGTGCATCGACCCTTCGTGCGCGTCGAGAACGGTGCGATCGTCAGCCGCTTCGGAGACGTCGCCACGCCGCCCAACCAACTGCGCTGGGATCCGCTGCCGGCGCCGGCGCAGCCGACCGACTTCGTCGAAGGCCTCTTCACGATGGCCGGCAACGGCGATCCCGCCCAGCAGAGCGGCTGTGCCGTCCACCTCTACGTCGCGAATCGCTCGATGCAGGGTCGTTTCTTCGCCGATGCCGATGGCGAGTTGTTGATCGTCCCGCAAGCGGGACGGCTTCGCCTGGCGACCGAGTTCGGACGGATCGACGTCGGCCCGCAGGAGATCGCCGTGGTGCCGCGCGGCGTGCGCTTCCGCGTCGAGCTGCTCGACCAGAGTGCGCGCGGCTACGTGTGCGAGAACTACGGCGCGGCGTTTCGGCTCCCGGACCTGGGCCCGATCGGATCGAACGGACTGGCCAATCCGCGCGACTTCCGTACCCCGACGGCGTGGTACGAAGACGTCGAGGGTGAGTTCGCGCTGCTCACCAAGTTC
>JBEKAU010000131.1:0-8768 GCA_050015755.1 Vulcanimicrobiaceae bacterium
ACGACGTAATTGTTCGACTCCAGCTCGTTGATCGGCAGGTTGACGATCGTGCTGGATTGCGGCGCGTTCGCAGCGGCGTTGTTGAGCGGTGCGAGTGCGAGCGCGCGCGCGCGGGTGATCGAGTCGTAGCAGTCGGCGCCGCGATAGAGCGAGAGGCGCTCGTTGGGGCCGCCTTTGGGCAGGGTGATGACGATGCGGGTACGGGTGCTGCCGATACGGTACATGCTGATCGACCCGCTCATCCCGGAGCTGTTGCGCGCACTGATGGTGCGGTTGACGGCCTGTGCCTGGGCGGTTGCATCCTGCGCGGCCGTTGCCGCCTGCGAGGACGTCTGCGCGTTGGCCGCCGTGCCGAGGGTGACGGCGAGGAGCGTGGTCGTGACGATCGTGAGCGGACGCATGTGCACCGATTGTACCCTCTGCGGGCTTACTGCGGCCAGGCCCGGTCGAGAATCGCGCGTGTGTCGGTCGCCGGCGGCAGCGTCCCGAAGGCGAAACCGCCCTCCCCGCCCAGGCGGCTCGCACAGAACGCGTCGGCAACCGCCGGCGGCGCATGGCGCACCAGCAGCGCGCCTTGCAGCACGAGCGCGAGCCGTTCGACGGTTGCGTCGAGCCGCCGATCGGCGCCGGCGGCCAGCCCGACCTCGGCGAAATATGCGTCGACGCTCGCCGGCTGACGCGCGAGCGCGCGCAGCAGGTCGAGCGCGTTGACGTTCCCCGAGCCTTCCCAGATCGAGTTGACCGGCGCCTCGCGATACAGGCGCGGCAGGATGCTCTCCTCGACGTAGCCATTGCCGCCCAGGCACTCCATCGCCTCGCCGGTATGGACCGGGCCGCGCTTGCAGACCCAATACTTGCCGACCGCGATGCCGAGTCGCGCGAGCGCTCCTTCCTGCGGATCGTCCGGCGCACGGTCGACGGCGCGCGCGAGCCGCAGGAACAGCACCGTCGCGGCTTCGCTCTCGATCGCGAGGTCGGCGAGCACGTTGCGCATCAGCGGCTGGTCGGCGAGCAGTGCGCCGAAGGCGCGGCGGTGACGTGCATGGTGCGCCGCCTGCGCGAACGCCTGCCGCATCAGCGACGCGGTACCGGCGATGCAATCCAGCCGCGTGTGGTTGACCATCTCGATGATCGTCGCGACGCCGCGTCCTTCGTCACCGATCCGCAGCGCGATGGCGCTCTCGAGCTCGATCTCGCTCGACGCGTTGGAACGGTTGCCGAGCTTGTCTTTCAGGCGTTGGATGCGAAAGGCGTTGCGGGTCCCGTCGGGCAGGACGCGCGGCAGGAAGAAGCACGTCAGTCCCTCGGCCGCTTGGGCAAGAACCAGGAACGCATCCGACATGGGCGCCGAGCAAAACCACTTGTGGCCGGTCAGCGTGTAGGTGTCGCCGTCGAACGGCTCGGCGCGGGTCGTGTTGGCGCGCAGGTCGGAGCCGCCTTGCTTCTCCGTCATCGCCATCCCGCACAGCGCGCCGCGTTTCTCGCGCAGCGGCCGCAACGTGGGCTCGTAGATCGTCGAGGTGAGCACCGGCTCGGCAAGCGCCGCGAGATCCGGTCGCCGGCGCAGCACCGGCACCGACGCGTACGTCATCGAGATCGGACACCCGTGGCCCGACTCCACTTGCGACCACACATAGAAGCCCGCGTAACGCGCGACGTGCGCACCGGGTCGCGGATCGCGCCAGGGGCTGCCATGCAAGCCGTGCGCGATCGCCGTCTCCATCAACCGGTGCCAACTGGGATGGAAGGCGACTTCGTCGATGCGGTTCCCGAAGCGATCGTGCGTGCGCAGCTCGGGCTCGTTGCGATTCGCCTCGAAGCCCCAGGCGATCGCTTCCTCCGAACCGGCCAGCGTGCCAAGCTCGTGCAGCCCGTCTTCCGCCCAGCCGGCGTCCTCACGCCGCAGGCCTTCCAGCAGCGCGACGTCGGCCGCCGCGACATCGTAGCCCGCCAACGGCGGCGGCTGGTTGGTGACGTCATGCGTCGCATGCGTCGGGCGATCGATCGTGTCCATGGCGCCTCCTGCTCTCCACTTCGCCCTTCGTGCCGCCGCGCCCCGGACGTACCGGAAGAGGCCGTGCCGGCTCGAGGCTCAGTGCTTCGCGCAGGTGGCGTCGTCGACAGCCAGCGTGCACGCGGTTGCGGACGGGACGCCGAGTTGGCGCAAGTACGCCGCGTCGATCATGCCGCCGCCACCCGTGACGAAACGCCAGCGCTGCCCCTGGCGGCGAAATAGGTCTTGACCGCCGCCGGCGCCATACCATTCGGCGAGAGCGTTGTCTCCGGCGATACGCACGGTCGGAACGAGTGGTCCGGTCATCAGGAGCCGGATCGTTGCGACGTCTGCAGCAGGTCCGACGTCGCCTGCGTCACGGTCTGCTCCGCAGGCCGTTTCGGTCCTCGGCGTGGGCATGCCGGCCATCAGTGCACGACGGGTTGCGAAATCGGCCACGTGCCCATCGAGACGACAGCGAAAGTCCAGCGACTCGATCGGCTGCCAGCCGAAGCTGAAGTGTTCGAGCAGCAGCGGCGCGGTCGCCCGTGATCCCTCCATCATCCCGTCGGGAACGAGCACGGTCGCGAAACGGCCGACGACGTTCGTGCGCGCGACGTGCCCCGCGCCGCCGAAGACCCGCAGTGCCGCCGCTTGTGGGGTCGCATCGTAAGCATGCGGCGCGGGCGTCATCATCAGCAGGAGCGTCAGTGCGATGAGCACAGCGGGTCGTCGTTTCCGAGGAGCGTGCACGCGGCGCTCGTCGAGATGCCGTCCTGGTGCAGACCGATGACGCCGAGTGAGCCGCCACCGCTGGTGACGAGACGCCAGCCGTGCGTGTCGTGGTGGAATAGCGCGCGGGAGCGAGTGGCCTCGATGTCATGCTCGTCGCCGAGGTCCGTCCGTTCGGCGGCGCAGGAGCGATCGCTCGTGGCGATCGTCATCCCCGCCGCCAACGCACGTGCCACCGACGGTGGGCGCAGGACGGTGACGTGGGGGCTGACGAGAATCTGCGTCGCGGCCATCTGGGGCGTCGCGGCGGCATCCGGTACGAGCGCTGCCGGTGCGAGCGCCGTCGTCGCGAACAGCGTCAGCGCAGCGAGAAGCGAGCGAAGTACCAACGGCGGGTGGACGTGCATGCGCAACCTCCTGCCCGCTGGGTTCGCCCCAGTGCGCCGGCGTCCCCGGGCGCGGCGCCGCGCGGTCAGCCGGCGCGGATCGGACGAGCCGCCGACGTCCAGGGATCGACCAGGGTCTTGATCTGCGCGGCGCGACCTTCGGCGATCGGGACGATGCCGTCGTCGACGAGGCGGTCGAGTGGGATCGCGATCGGGGCCACTGCCGTCCACCGCGGCTGGTCGATCGCGAGCAGACGTGCGGCTTCGGGGACGTCCTCGCGGCCGATGAGCGCGTTGGTGCCGATCACTTCGAGTTCCTTGACGGTGACCCGTCGTGCGTCGATGGTGAGCGGGTGTTTCGCGATGCCCACCGAGACCACGCGCCCACCGGGATCGCAACACGCGATCGCGCTCTCGAGGCCGGGTTGGCTACCGGTGACCTCGAAGACGAGGGTCGGGACGACACCGAGCGCGTCGAGCCGTTCGCGCACCGTGCCTGGGTCGGACGCGTCGATGGTTGCGTCGGCGCCCAGGCGTTCGGCGATCGCCAGCCGCTCCGGCTGCACGTCGAGGGCGATGACGCGCGCGCCGGCGTCGGCCAGGGCGTAGGTCAAGAACGCGCCGATCCCGCCCGCCCCGATGACGAGCACCGTTTCGCCGCTGCGCGCCCCGCCGCGACGCCGTGCGTGCACGGCGATCGCCATCGGTTGTGTGAGCACCGCGATGTCCTGCGTCAAGCCGAAGGGCTGCGCGCGAACGACGATGTGCGCGGGCACGCGTACATATTGCGCCAAGCCGCCGTCGCGGTGGAGACCGACCGTCGCGTAGAGCGCGCAGATGCTGGTACGGCCGGCACGGCACTGCGGACACACGCCGCACCACAGCGCCGCGCCGGTGACGACCAGCTCGCCTTCGGTGAAGCCGTGTACGTTGCTGCCGATCGCAGCGACATGACCCGCGAACTCGTGGCCGGGGATCATCGGGCCGCGGTGGCCGGTCAGCCCGTGTTGCGCGTGCAAAGGATACATCTGCGGGCCGGCGACGTACTCGCTCGCGTCGGTTCCACAGATGCCATTGGCGTGAACGCGTACCAGCAACTCACCCGGCGCCGGCGTCGGCACCGGCACCTCCTCGATTCGGATGTCGCGCGGGCCGTGGTAGACGGCCGCGCGCATCGTCTGCGTCATCGTGCGCCTAGCCGCACCCCGGGCACGGCGGATACGACCGCGAGTAGACCGGATGTGCGAGATACTCTTTGGGTTCGAACGTCCAGAACTGCGAGACGTGCGGATAGGTCTGCAGGACGTCGTTTTCGAGTTGCCCGTCGTGCTGCTCGACGCGGCGGATGTAGATGTTCTGCACCGGGCTTCCATACGCATCGAAGCTGATCGGGCCGCGCGGCAAAGCCGGGATTGCGACGCGATGCGCCTCGCGCACGAACGCGGCGGGATCCCCGATCTCGCCGTGGGTCGCCGTCAGCGCGCGGTCCAGGAGGGCGGCGCCGACGTACGTCCCCTCGCCGTAATAGCCCGGTACGTGTCCGTACGCCGCGCGATACGCGGTGACGAACGCCTTGTTCGCCGGGGTGTCGAGCGTCGGCGCGTATTGGAGCGCCGTGACGATCCCGACCGCAGCTGGACCTTCAGCCTCGAGCGTGCTCTCGTCGGTCGTGTTTCCTTGGCAGATCAGCGGCATCTTCAGGCCGAACGCGCGGTACTGATGGATGAAGTTCACCGCCGCCTGCCCGGAGAAACTGCACATCACCACGTCGACGTCGCGCGGGATCGCGGAGAGGTACGGCGAGAAGTCGGGCGTGACGATCGGTGTCCAGACTTGCTTGACGACCTTGCCGCCGTCGTGCTGGAAGACGTCGACGAATCCGCCGATGCTCTGCCAGCCGAAGTTGAAGTCGTACGCGATCGTTGCCGCCGTCTTGTAGTGCAGTGTCTTGGACGCGTAGTCGGCCAGCACGTGCGTCGGCTGGCTCGACGACCAGCCGGTGCGCACGACGTAGTCCGATGGCGCGCGCTGCGTGAGGTCGTCGTTGGCGTCGATCGGCGAGATCTCGACGACGTGGTGCTGATCGACATACCCCAGCACCGCGGCGGCGACGGCGGACGAGAGCGGACCGAAGATCAGGTCGACGTGCTCCTGTTCGACGAGTCGCCTCGCCTCGTTGAGGCCGACCGAAGGGCTGCCCTGATCGTCGGCCTGCACGATCTGGACCGGCCGGCCGCCGAGCATGTCGTGATGCTCCTTGAGGTAGAGCTCGAGCCCTTCTTTCATGTAGCCGCCCGGCGCGGCGAAGTTGCCCGAGGTCGGAATCAGCAGGCCGATCTTGAGCGGCGTCGCCGCGTGCGCCCCGGCGGTGGTCGCGGCGAGCGCGAGCGCGCCCGCCGTCGCGAGCGAACGAAGCATGCGCATCATTTGATTCCCTGATAACTGGCCGAGTAGACCGGCTGCTTGAGGTACGTCTTCGGATCGTAGGTCCAGAATTGCGAGACGTGCGGCCAGGTCTTGGTGACGACGTTCCAGTCCTTGGCGTACTTGGCTGCCGGCCCACTGGTGGCGACGACCTTGCGCAGGTAGACGTTCTCGAACGGCGCGTTGTAGCGATCCAGCTCGAGCGGCCCGAGTGGCGAGTCGCTCAGCTTGACGTCGTGGATCGCGGTCAACAGGCGCGCCGAGTCCGCGATGTCGCCGTGAACGTGGTCGATCGCGGTGGCCAGCCACTGCGCCGCCGTGTAGAACGATGCAGCCATGTACGAGGGCAGCACGCCTTCGGCGGCGCCGTACTTCAGTTCGAAGTCGCGAGTGGCCGCGTCGTCTCGGCCTTCGGCGTAGTGGCCGAAACTGGTGATGCCGTCGACGACGTCGGGCGCGATCGAGCGAATGTTGGACTGATCGGTCGTCGTCTCGTTGGCGATCAGCGGGATCTTGTTCTTGAGCCCAAACGAGCTCCATTGTTCCAAGAAGTGGACCGCATCGGCGCCGACCATCTCGACGAACACGGCGTCCGGCTGCGCCGCCTGTAAGCGCGAGATATATGGGCTGTAGTCGGTCGTGCCGAGCGGTGACCACAGCTGCGCCACGATCTTGCCGCCCTTCTCGGTGAACGTCTGCGCGAATCCGCCCGCGTTCTCGTAGCCGAACGCGTAGGAGTTGGCGATCGTCGCGACCTTCTTGTAGCCCTGTTCGGCGGCCCACACGCCGGCGACGTGCGTCGTCAGACTCGACGTCCACCCGGCGACCTTGACCAGATACGAGTTCGCCATCCGCTGCGAGAGGTCGTCGGCCGAGACGGTCGGCTCGATCATCGGGATCTTGTGCTGCTCACCGTAGGGCGCGACGGCGAGTCCCTCGTTCGCGAGGTAGGGACCGACGATGATCTGGGCGCCGTCCTGCTCTACGGCGTGGCGGGCCTGATCGAGCGCGTGCGCCGGATTCGACGCTGTGTCGTACACGGTGGTAACCACCGGGTGGCCGGCCACGGCGTTGTGATGTTCCGACCAGTAGAGTGTCCAGGCGTTGACCATGTCATGGCCGGCCGCAGCAGCGGTGCCGGAGGTGGGCGCGAGCAGCGCGATCTTGATCGGCGTGCCGGTGGCGGAGAGTGCCGGCGCGATTTGTCCCAGGCAGAGCACGCTCAGCGCGGCGAGCGTCCAGCGAGATGAGAGCTTCATCGACTCGATCCTTCGTATGAGTGCGAGTGTGGACGGGGATCAGACCCCTAAGTACGTCGTGCGAACCTCCTGGTCGTGGCGGATACGATCCGGCGCGCCGCTGAAGACGACGCGCCCCTTGCTAATGATCGACGCGGTGTCGGCGACCGCAAGTGCGAGCGGAAGGTTCTGCTCGACGAGCACGATCGCGAGGCCCGTCGCCTTGAGATCGATCAGCGACTGCGTGAGTTCGCGCACGAGGATCGGCGCGAGTCCCTCCGAGGGCTCGTCGAGCAGCAGCAGCGCCGGGTTGGCCATCAGCGCGCGGCCGATTGCAAGCATCTGCTGTTCGCCGCCGCTGAGTTGGCCGCCAAAGTTGCTCTCGCGCTCCCGCAGCCGCGGGAACATCGTGTAGACGCGCTCGAGCGTCCACGCGCCGGATCGTCGGCCGACGCCGCCGATCTGCAAGTTTTCGCGCACCGTGAGCGAGGGAAAGATGCGGCGCCCCTGGGGGACCAGGCCGACGCCCAGGCGCGCGATCGCGTGCGCGGGGAGCTTTTCGATCGACGTCCCGCCGAAGGTGATCCTGCCGCGGCGGGGTGGCGTGAACCCGATGATCGAGCGGATCAGGGTCGTCTTTCCGACGCCGTTGCGGCCGAGCACGGCCGTGACCGCGCCGGCGGGCGGCGACGACCCGGCCGTGGTGCAGCAGCGTCAGCCGGTCGACCACGTCGAACATGACCCCCATGTCGTGCTCGATCACGACCATGGTGAGATCGCGCGGCTCGCGCTTGAGCATGTCGGTCACCAGCTCCGTGTCGCCGGGCGCGAGGCCCGCCGTCGGCTCGTCGAGCAGCAGCAGACGCGGCTTCTGCGCGATCGCGAGCAGGATCTCGATCTGGCGTTTCTCACCGTAGCCGAGCGCGTCGACCACCGTCTCGGCGCGAGCGGCCAGCCCGACGCGCTCGAGCAGCGCCCGCGCTTCGTCGTAGCGCGCGGCGCGTCGGCGACGCGGCACCACGAACTGGAACCGGTCGGGCGAGGACGCCTGCAGAGCGAGCGCGAGGTTCTCGATGACGCTGAGCTTCGGAAAGAGCGTCGTGGTCTGAAACGTGCGCGCGAGACCGAGTCGCGCGCGCTGGTGTGCCCGCAGCCGGGTCACGTCGCGTCCGAGCAGCCTTACCTGACCGGCGGAACACGGCAATTCGCCGGCGATGATGTTGAAGAGGGTCGACTTTCCGGCGCCGTTGGGCCCGAGGATGCCGCGCCGCTCGCCGTGCGAGACCGAGAACGTGACGTCCTCCAGGACGCTCAAGCTGCCGAAGCGCTTGGCGACGCCCCGCAGTTCGAGGCAGATGTTCTCGCTCGCGTCGGTCACGAGGTCGGCTCCAACGGCGCGGGCGCCAAATGTCGGCCGTGGAGCCGGGCTGCGAGGCGCCGTCCGAGTCCGACCAAGCCGTCGGGCGCGCAGATGACGATGACGAAGTAGATCGCGCCCAGCACGAGGTGCCAGCGGTTGCCGACCACCGGCAGATTGCTGTTCAACAGATTCTGCAAGAAGATGACGATGAACGCGCCGATCAGGTTGCCGTAGAGCGTGCCGATGCCGCCGAGGATCACGATGATGAGGAACTGCGTCGAGGTGTCCAGTGCCAGGTCGGTCGGTCCGACGAACTGGTTGTACCAGGCGAACAGGACGCCGGCGCCGCCGGCGATCGCTGCCGAGAGCAGGATCGCGCAGTAGCGGTACAGCCACACGTCGTACCCGAGCGCCCGCATGCGACGGGGCGTCTCGCGCAGACCCTGCAACACCAGGCCGAAGGGCGAGTGCACGACGGCGAGCAGCAGCGCCAGCACGAGCACGAGCGCAACCAGGCACACGTAGTAATAGGCGCTGTTGCCCGAGAGGTCGAGTCCGAAGAGCGGTGGTCGCGTCAGGCCGGTGATACCGTTGTCACCGCCGCTGACGGAAACCCATTGATACGCCAGACCCCA
>JBEKAU010000132.1:0-6940 GCA_050015755.1 Vulcanimicrobiaceae bacterium
TCTCGACCTTTCCGGGCAGCCGCGTATCTTCGTGTGGACGCCTCACCTAACGAGGAATCCGCTTCCAGCATACGCCCCGTTGTCAACCCCGACTCACTCGTCCCGCAGCGCCGCCACGGTCACCTCGCGCGGGACCAGGACGAGCAGCTCCTTTGCGCCGGCGCGCACTAGCCGCTGCACGAACGAGGCGCGTCCGCCGAACAGCCGCTTCGCGCGACGCGGCGATTCGACCGCGAGCACGTCGGTCGCGTCGGCGATCTCCACCAGCCGTTTCGCTGCGTCGTCGGCCCGATCGGCGAGGAACGTGCCGCGCGCCGCACGGGCCGCGCGCAGCAGTGCGTCGATGGCGTCCTTGGGCTCTTCGTCTCCGGGTCGCAGCACGGTGATGACGCGCAGATCGACGTCGAGCCGACGCGCCAGTCGGCCCATCCGTTCGACCAGCGCGACGTCGCGCGCGCGCGGCGCGACGGCCAGCACGATGCGCGAAAACGGGCGGACATGGCGGCGCGTCGAGCGCGCGTGCAGCACTTCGCGCACGGTCAGCTCGCGCAGCGCCGCGAGGTGCTCGGTCTTGAAGAAGTTTGCCAGCGCGGCGTCGACTCGCTCAGCGGGATAGATCTTCCCCTCGCGCAGCCGCTGCCGGATCACCTCGGGCGAGACGTCGATCACGATCAGCTCGTCGGCGACCTCGAGGATCGCGTCGGGGACCGTCTCGCGCACCCGCGTGCCGGTGATGCGTTCGACCGCGTCGCCGAGCCCTTCGAGGTGCTGCACGTTGAGCGTCGTCATCACCGAGATCCCGGCGCGCAGCACGTTGATCACGTCGTCGTAGCGCTTCGCATACGGGCTGCCGACCGCGTTGGTGTGCGCGAGTTCGTCGATCAGCGCAACCTGTGGCCGCCGTTGCAAGACCGCCTCGCGATCGAGCTCGCCGTTGGGCAGCCGCGGAATCCGTTCGAGCCCCTCGAGCTTGGCGGCGGTCTCGGCGCGGCCATGCGTCTCCACCAGCGCGGCGACGACGTCGACACCTTCATCGCGCAGCGTGTGCGCACGGTCGAGCATCGCGTACGTCTTGCCGCTGCCGGCCACCGCGCCCAGGAAGATCGTCAGCTTGCCATAGCCGAGCTTGAGCCGATCGCCGACGACGTGACCGTACGGATGACGCGCGCCGTCGGGGCCGCGCACGATCGGCGGCCGCGCCGGATCGGCGACGTAGACGTCGCGATCGACCGGTTTGGCGATCAGTTTGTTGGCGAACTCGCCGGCCGGCACGGTGACCAGCGCCGCGCGCACGTCGCTGAGGTCACCGCGCTCGACGAACGCGGGCGGCGGATCGATGCGCCCCGCTTCCACTGCCAGCCGCGCTTCGAGATACGCATCGGGGTCGACGTCGCCGATCGGCGAGGTCTCGAGTGCGAGGTCGAGCGCGTCGGCGAGGCCGGCCATGCGCCGCAGATACGGCTCGGCGTCGATCCCGGGCAGCACGATGGCCAGCTCGACCGACGACTGCGCCGGGTTGACGACCGGGACGGTCAATTGATCGACGGTGCGCAGCAACAGCTCGCGCAGCAGCTCGAGGTTCTGCGGGCGGAACGCGCCCAAACTCGCGCGATCGATGTCTTCAACCCGCACGATGCGGCCGTTGCGCAGCCGCGACTCGAGGATCTGCGGTGAGACGTCGAGTGCGATCACCGTGTCGGCAGCGCGCAGAAACGAGAGCGGGACGATCTCGCGGATCGGGTAGCCGAGGATCCGCTCCGCCACCGGCGCGACCGAGTCCAGGTGCTGCACGTTGAACGCGCCGAGCACCGACTTACCGCCTTCGCGCAGCGCCAACGCGTCTTGCCACCGCTTGGCATGCGGGGCGCCCTCGGGATTCGCGTGGGCCAACTCGTCGAGCACGATCGTCTCGGCGTCGCTGGCCAGCGCCGCGGCAAGATCGAAGTCGTCGAACGTCCCGAAGCGACGCGGCGGGATACGCGGCAGCCGCGATGCCAGCGCGTCCAGGTCGGGCCGGTCCTTGGTCTCGACCCAGCCGATCGCGACGCGCCGCCCCGCCCGCATCTGGCCGATCGCGTCGGTGAGCAGACGATGCGTCTTGCCGGCCCCCGGGGCACTGCCGAGATAGATCGTCAGCCGGGGGCCCAGGCCCAGCTCGGCGAGCAGCGACTGCGCGCTCGGGCGTTCCACCCCTCGAGGGTTCGGCGGAGGGCGGCCACGTCCGCTCCCGAACGCTGCGGCGTGCGCGCGCGGTGGATTCCCGCCCTCTCGTTCGCGATGCTGATCGTCGCCTTCGTCCTCGACGCGAAGACGCCGCAGACGTTGGTCGTCGCGATCCTGCTCGACGTACCGATCGTCTTCTCGGCCTTCGCCGGGAGCCGTGGCCTGACGACCGCGCTGGTCGTCGCCGCGCTGATCGCCAACGTGGTCGCCGGTTGGCTCAACGGCGTCGCGGCCGGCCACTTCGACCCGATCGGGATCGGCGACCGCTTCTTGGCCGCGCTCTCGATCGTGCTGGTCGGCTGGCTGGGGACGACGCTGCAGGAACGCGCGCGCGGCTTCGGCCGCCTGGCGGCGCAAGAGGCACGCGCGCGCCGCGAAGGCCAGCTCGGCGCGGCCGTCGATCGCATCCGCAGTTCGCTCTCCTACGACCTCGTGCTGCGGGCGATCGTGCGCGAGGCGCCGGCGATGTTCGATGGTGAGCACGCGCGTTGGCTCGCGGCCGACCGCGGCCCGGTGCTGCTCGCGCGTCGCGACAGCGACGACGTCGTGCTCGACGAGGGGCCCGGCCCGGCGATCAGCTCGCTCGCGCGCCGCGCACTCGAGGAAGACGACATCCTCGTCGTCGAGCACGGCGACCCGGTCGGCGGACTCGCGCTCGACGGCATCGGAGCCGGCGCCGCGATGGCGATTCCGCTGGCCGATCGCGGCACGGCGCTGGGCGTCGTGCTGGTCGACGCGTGGACCGCCGACCCGTTCGACGAGAGCGCGCGCACGCTGGCGCGCGCGTACGCGCGCAGCGCGACCGCCGCCCTCGGCCAAGCGCGGCTGTTCGCGCAACTCGCGGAACGCAACGAAGCGTTGGCCGAACGCGGCGCGGTGATCCGCGATCTCGTCTACGCGCTCTCGCACGACCTGCGCACGCCGCTGACCGCGCTGAGCCTGACGTTCCGGCAAGCGAAGGACGGTGTGTACGGCCCGATGCCGCCGGCGTACGGCGAGATCCTCAACCGCAGCATCGTCGCGACCGATGAGCTGCAGCGACTGGCCGAGACGCTGCTGCTGGTTGCGCGCTTCGAATCGGGCGAACGCACCCCGCGCCGCGAGCCGGTCGACGTCGATCAGCTGGTGCGCGAGGTGACCGGCGAGCTGGCGCCGATCGCTGCCGCGCGCACGGTGCAGTTGCACGTCGACGCGGCCTCGCCCGCGCAGGTGACCGGCGATCGCGGTGACTTACGCCGCGCGGTGACCAACTTGATCGCGAACGCGCTCGAACACGCGCCGGCCGGCGGCGCCGTCGACGTCGGCGTGCACCCGAGCGGCTCGACGATCGCGATCGCGATCGGCGACGACGGTCCGGGACTCGCGCCCGAAGCGCGCGAGACGCTCTTCGAGCGCTTCGCCGGCGGTCAGAATCGGCGCGGCGCCGGCTCGGGGCTGGGCCTGTACATCGTGCGCCGCGTCGCCGAGGAGTCGGGCGGTACCGTGCGCTACGAGCCGCGCGAGCCGCACGGCAGCGTGTTCACCATCGCCCTCCCGGTGGGATCGTGAACGCCGCGACTCGCGTCGTCCTGGTCGAAGACCACGCCTTGACGCGCGCCGGGATGCGCGCCGCACTCGAAGGTGCCGGGCTCGAGGTCGTCGCCGAAGCCGGTGACGGTATCGCCGGCGAAGCGGCGATCGCGCGGGAGCACCCCGACGTCGCCGTCGTCGACATCGGCTTGCCGGGTAAGGACGGCATCACGCTCACGCGCGACGTCAAATCGGGTCCGCACCCGCCGCATGTCGTCGTCGTGACGATGCACGAACTCGACGACGAAGTGTTGGCCGCACTCGCCGCCGGCGCCGACGCGTATTGCGTAAAGTCGTCGGATCCCTCGATCGTGATCGACGCCGTGCGCGCGGTGGCGGCAGGCGGCGCGTACTTCGACCCGCGCATCGCGCACGTGGTACTGCGCCGATTCAGTCCGCACGCGACGCCGGCGAGCAACTCGCCGCTCACGCCGCGCGAACTCGACGTGCTGCGCCTGATTGCCGAAGGCGTCGGCAATACCGAGATCGCCGAACGCCTGCACTTGGGGCTGGGGACGGTCAAGGGGCACGTTCGGGACATCCTCGAGAAGCTCTCGGCCTCCGACCGAGCGCACGCCGCGGTGACCGCTTTCCGGCGGGGCCTCCTCTCGTAAAGTATCTGGCAATCCAAGCAGACGCGGGAGCAGGGAGCGTACCCAGCGTCTAAGCATATTGCCAGGATCTGTGGAAGGAGGCCCTGGCATGGCCTATGAGGTGATCAAGCGCGTCAGCGGACGGGCGTACCGCTACCGCGTCGAAAGCTTCCGTGACCCGGTGACCCGGCGTGTACGGGGGCGTTGGACCTATCTGGGTCGGGTCGATCCCGCAGACGCGGGCCTCCCGGTTCGCCCGCCGCGTCCGAGTTCCAAGGACCGGCTGCTCGACGCCGTCACCCGGCTGCTCGCCGACCGCGATGCCGAGTCCCTGTCGGCCGGGACGATCGCTCGCGAAGCGGGGGTCGCCTACGGCACGTTCTACCGCTACTTCGCCGACCGCTCGCACGCGGTCCGCGAGGCGATTCTGCGCCGCGGACCGACGTTGGGCGAGCCGGCGACGCGCTTTGCCATCGTGCCGGTCGACCGCATGGCCGAGCGCGAACGAGTGGCGACCTGGATCCGCGACGTCGCCGCCGAGGCGTTGGCGCATCGCGGCCTGGTCCGCGCCTGGTACGTCTTCTCCAACGCCGACGACGCGGTCGCCAAGGCCCGCTCGACTGCGGTCGAGGCGGCCGTCGACGACCTCACGCGCTACCTCGACGCACTGCAGGCGGCCGGGATCGGTCCGGCGGCCTCGTCGCGCTTCGCGGGCTACGCATTGGCTGCGATCGTGGTCGCGCTCGCCCGCGACGCTGCCATCGAAGGAACCGTCGGCGAGACGACCCTCGACGGGCTGGTCGGCCTCGCGATCGATCTCTGCGGGCTCTCCTAGCTAGGCGCCATTCGCTTCGGAGACCGTGAGCGCTTCGCGGCGCGCACGGTCCCAGAGCGCCCGCGTGAGGGTGAAGAGCAACACGTCGACGTGGCGGCCGCGGATGACCGCGCCGCTGCGCAGCAGCCGTTCCTGGCGAAAACCGGTGCGGTCGAGCACGGACCGCGAGGCCACGTTCTCGGGGACGATGCAGGCTTGGACCTCGTCGAGTTCGCCGGCCAGGAACCCCTCGTCGATGACCGCCCCGAGTGCCTCGCTGGCGTAGCCGAAGCCGCGGGCGTCGCGCAGCAGGCTGTAGCCGACCTCCCCGATCCGGGGCGAGCGGTCGCTGACCCGCAGCGAGACCCAGCCCACGGCGGCCGGCGGGTCACCGGCGCGGACGATCCACTCGAACCGGCCGCTGGCGCTGGCGCGCAACGCCTTCGGCCGCGCGCGTACTTGGCGCTCGAATTCCTCGGCACGTACGCGCGGGATGTCTTGGTACTTGCGCAGATCGGGCGCGTTGAGCACCTCCCACAGCTCGCGGGCGTTGTTCGCCTCGGCGGGAGCCAGGGTCAGCCGCGCGGTCCGCAGGGTCCTCATCGGCGCCTCACGGGTTCGGCTACGGCGCGCCCGCGCCGCGTGCCTCCCGACCGAGCCCCCTGGTCACGCGCGGTCGCGCGCGTGAACGGACGGCGGAGGTACGCATGGAAGTCCGTTACGCCGGGACGGTGTTGACGCCGCCCCGCTTTTTCTTCGGCAAGCATTCGCACATGAATCACGAGCAGTTCGACGTGCGCGGCGACGACGGCGCGAGGTTTCGCGTGATTGACAACGTCACGATCGCGCCCCGTGTTCCGGTTGCGCCGGGCGACCACGTCGTCGTGCAAGGCGAGCTCGTGCACGACCACGGCCAACCGCCGATCGTCCACTTCACCCATCACGATCCGTGGGGCACGCACCCCGGCGGCTACATCGACTTCGCCGGCCGCCGCTACGCGTAATCTCCTTACGATGATGCGGCGAGGAGCTTCTTGCGTGCGGAAGCGACGGTGGCGCGAAAACTCGGCGGCCCGAACGAGGCGAAGTCGTCGACGACCTTCTGATAGCGTGGATCGGCGGTTGAGGTCGATTGCAGCGTCAGCAGATCGGGCACCGGCTTGTTCTTCTCGAGGTGGATTTCGTACTGGCGCCCCGCGGTGGTCGCGAGGTAGTGCGGATCGGTGAAGGTGAACGTGCGCGAGCCGCTCTCGTTCCCGATCTGCTGCTCGATCGAAATCGTATAGGCGTCGTCGACGTTGCCGCGATAGGGTCGATTGGTCAACTGCCAAATGCCGTCCTGAACCAGCTTCTCGAACGCGAAGGTGACATCATAACCGCCGATCGGCGCGGTGAACTTCGCGACGCGCGTGCCGGCGCGGTTCTCGGCGCTGTAGCTCGCGCTCGAAACGCCGTTCACGTTGTCGAGCCGCCACTCTTCGCGCGCGATCGGGCCCCGCAGGTGCACGATCGTCTCGCGCACGTGGAACACCGACTGCTGCCGACGGACCTGCTGCACGGCATGGTAGCGGCTGGTCTCGTTATGGGCGAAGAGCCGCCAGCCGACCACCGCGCCGAGCGCGACGACGACGACGATCAACCAGGTGGTGGGAAAGCGACGCATCTCTTGCTACAATACGCGGCGGCGGCGGGTTGGTGTCATCCCTGCGCGTCGAGAACCTGATTGACGACCGCGTCGGCG
>JBEKAU010000133.1:0-10423 GCA_050015755.1 Vulcanimicrobiaceae bacterium
TCGAAGCCGCTGCCGGCCGGTTGGAGCTTGGCCACGAACATCGGCTGCAGCAGCGCGTGATCCGCTGCCCGCACTTGCTCCGCGCCCTTGGGACCGGTGAACGACCAGCCTTCGAGCGCCGCGATCGTCTTCTCGGGATCGTCGCCGCCGGCTTTCTCGATCGCGTGCACGATCATCTGCGCCGCCACGAAACCGTCCGGATCGAAGAGGTCCGGCACCTTCCCCTGCTTCTTCAACGCCGCCACCAGCGCACTATTCACCGCGTTGTGCGGCGCTTGATAAAAGTAGTGCGAGAGAAACGTGATCTTGCCGGCCACCGGCCCGAACGTGGCGTAGCTCGCGCGCTGATCCAACCCCGTCACCACGTGTGTGCTGTCGAACACGTGCG
The DNA here is from genome assembly GCA_050015755.1 of Vulcanimicrobiaceae bacterium. GTDB lineage: Bacteria > Vulcanimicrobiota > Vulcanimicrobiia > Vulcanimicrobiales > Vulcanimicrobiaceae > Vulcanimicrobium. The sequence continues at coordinate 389 of JBEKAU010000133.1, forward strand.
CGTCGTCGAGCGACTTCCACATCGCCCCCGCGCTCGCTCCGGCCCACGCGATGAACAGCAAGTCCGGATGCGCGTCCTTGACCTTCTGCGCGAACGGCGAGAAATCGTTGACCGTGAGCGGCGCGAGCACCGCATCGGTCGAGGCGCCCTCGGCCCCCAGCACCGTCTGCACCGCCGTCACGTTGGCTTTGCCGAACGCGCTGTCTTGCGCCAGCACGAGCACGTGCTTGCCGCGCAAGTTCGTGCCCACGATCGTGCCGGCCGTGAGCACGTCTTGCATCGATTGCCGGCCGGAGCGGAACGTATACCGGTTGTCGCCGGTGACCGCGTCGACCGCGGCGGGTCCCGAGATGAAGAGGACTTTGTTGGCACCCGCCAGCGCCGCCATCTGCAAGGCCACGCCCGAGGAGGTCGAGCCGGCCAGGATGTGCACGCCTTGGCCGATCAGGTCTTTCCCGGCCGCGACGGCCTTGGCCGGATCGCCCGCATCATCGCGCTCTTCGACCACGATCTTGTGACCGCCGGCGACCCCGGTGCCGTGCGTGGCATAATCCAGCCCGGCCTGGAAGCCCTCCGCATACTGCTGGCCGTAGCTGCCCAGAAAACCGGTCTTCGAATAGATCAGCCCGACCGTCACGTCGCTGCCGGCCGCGGTCGCCGGGGCGGGCGGATGGGCACCGAGCGCGAGCAGCGCGGCAGCCAGAGCGGCGCCCAGCGAGCGCACGAGAAGGCGGCGTCGAGTCACGGATGTTCCTCCGGTGGTCGGGACGTGGTTGGGCACGCGCACCGGTCGGCGTGTCCGCCGGTGCGCGTGCCAGTCAGGGCTTGCCGGGACGAGTATTGCAAATCAGTGCCGTACGATGCTACACCCGAAGGGAGGTAGTTTGCGCCACGCGAACGACGGCCGCCAATCCACACCGACGAGGATCGCCGTTGGCCTCACTCTCGCGCGCGCTTTCCCGGTTTCAACTCGCCGCTGACGAGTTGAGCGAACTCGATCGCGAGCTCGCCGCGATCCTGGCGCTCGTCGACCGGGACAAGGTCCTGCGCGAAACCGTTCGCTTGCTGACGAACGAATACGGCTTCCACATGGCCTGGTTCGGCGATCGCACCAGCCAGGACGCGGTCCGCATCCGCTATACCAGCGGCAATCGCACCAGCGAATTCGTCGGGCTGACCCTCTACCGCGGCTGTGGCTTGGGCGGCAAGGTCTACGAAGGCGGCAGCCTGGAGTGGGTCGACGACTACTTCGGCTCCGGCGCCATCACTCACGACTACGACGCCAACGTCGCGGTCGAAGACATCCGCCGTATGATCGCGGCTCCGATCCGCTGCAACGATCAACGCGTCGGCGTGCTGCTCGGCGGCCTGCGCGAGCGCGGCACGTTCGGCAACCGCGCCGCGGCGATCGTCGAGCGGGTCGCCGACCGGACCGCCGACGCGCTGCTGGTCGCCGAGCGCGCGCGCCACGCCGCCGAGCTCGCGATGCACGAAGAGCGCCAGCGGATGGCGATCGATCTGCACGACACGATCGGCGCGATGCTCTTCGCGATCACCGCCGGCGTTCGCAGTGCCAGTGAAGAAGCCGTCCTGGACGAGACGTTGCGCGAACGGCTGCTCGCGATCGAGCGGCAAGCCAGCGAAGCGGCGGTGACGCTGCGCGAATCGCTACGGGCGCTGCGCACGCCCTCCGAACAGCTCGCGCTCGGCGCCGCGATCGAAGCGGCCTGCGCGGCGTTTGCCGAACGCACCGCGGTGCCGGCGAAGTTGGTCATGCTCGACGTCCTCCCGCCGCTCGAAACGGCCCGCCTCCAGTTGTTGCTCGCAGCCGCCAAAGAGGGGCTGCTCAACGTCGAGAAACACGCCCACGCGAGCAGTGTGGTGGTCACGGTCGCGATGTTGCGCGGCGGCGTCGCGGTCACCGTCACCGACGACGGCATCGGCCTGGAGCCGCCGCCCGACGACGAGGTGCGCGGCTTCGGCCTCGAGGCGATCGGCGCGGCGCTGGCCGAGCACGGCGGCGAGCTGCGGGTCAACGACGACGACGGCGGGGTCAGCCTGCGCGCTTGGGTGCCGGCCGGATGAACGTCGTGCGCGTCCTCGTCGTCGACGATCACCCCGTCGTGCGCGACGGGGTCGAGATGCTGGCGCAGAGCTGCAGCGGTATCACGCTGGCCGGGTACGCCGCCAACGGCAAAGAGGCACTCGCGATCGTCGTCGCCGCCGATCCGCACGTCATCCTGCTCGACGTGCGGCTCCCCGACATGCTCGCCCCCGAGCTGATCCGCGCGCTGCGCGAGCGCACCTCGGCCAAAGTCGTGCTCTTCACCGCGTATCCGGACCATCCGGCGGTCGACGCCGCGCTCGAGGCCGGCGCCGACGGCGTGTTGCCGAAGGATGCCAGCCGCATGGATCTGGTCGAAGGGATCGCGCGCGCGATGCGTCCCGACGGCGACGGTGGCCGGCGCGCGAGCGGTCCGCACCGGCGCGACGCGCGCTCGCCGATCGCACGCCGCGAGTACGACGTGCTGCGCCGGGTCGCGACCGGCGAGACCAACCTCGAGATCGCCGACGCGATGAACCTGAGCCCCAACACGATCAAAGCGTACTTGCGCACGTGTATGCAGAAGCTCGACGCGCGCAACCGCGTCGAAGCGATCTCACGCGCCCGCGAGATGGGCCTGCTCTAGGCCAGCGAGACGTTTTTCCGTGATGTCGTAGCGTCATTCTGCCGTCTTACCGGGAAATCGGACGACATCGATCGCCTCTAGATTCCGTGACCATGCGCCAAACTCTTTAGGCTGAATCGCGGAAAGACATACTTGATGCCCAAAGTTCTCCAGCAATGCTGGCAACAGGTCAGGCTCGAAACTGCAAGTTGCTGTCTTATCGTGCCAGAGGTCGTGAGGCGCAACTCCCCTGAGTACTGCCCGTCCTTGCTCATCAATGCTAGCTATTCGGCCAACGATATCTATTCGACGTGAATCTTGGCTACCAGAGAGCCTAATCTCAACCCGCTTTTTTCTTGCAATCTCGCGCTTGGCTCGGGTGAATACTGCGCGCTCGTCAGTACCGATGCGTTCGAGCGTAACAGTAGCGCCTTCATCAACCGGCGAGAGTTCCTCCACGGCTCTCAGTAGAGACTCCACGACGCCGCTATTCTCGGCAATATCTGGTGGGAGCTGCGAGAGGCCGTCCAGCCAGAGTGACGCTCCCATCAGAAGTCTCAGAGCCTTTTCGGGCGCTTCGCTAGCGTCAAAATCAAAGGGGAATAGCTGAGCTTGGCCAGACGCCCGAACACCCAGAACTATACTCGATCGAGCAAAATATACCACCTGGGGATAGCTTGCGGAGCCGGGTTTACTATCGAGACTTTTAACGGCAATCTTGAAGGCCGTATACGCCTTGTCCATCACGCGACGCCAGGTCTGAAGCGTCGGGTTAGGTACGTTCGCATCCGGACTGGTAAACTTTAGAGCAAAATCTGCCTCTGGAGTCACTTCCCCGTAGGACCTAAACCTCGGCACACCGGGCGCCGCCGACGCCAATTCTATAGCAACCAACTCGTCCAAGCGCTCTGCAACATTGATCGCATAGACGATTTCTTCGTTTCCCTCATTGCTGTGATAGACGCTTGCCGGTACGTCGGTAATCACTACCACAGTCCCCTCTGGGGTGGTGTGCGTGTACGTCACCGCGCTCTCGGTTGGACTCATAGGTTCAGACCTCATGGACCGTCACGACAACGTATCGACCGGGGCGAAATCCGACCTTGACTTTGACGCGCATTGTCGAAGAAATTGTGCGTTCGAACGCGATGCCTGGTGCACGACTAGGGTGCGAAGGTAAATCCTTCTCGACTGCTTTTCCGGTGCGGACCGTTGCCGACACATCCTTGATCCGAATCCCGCGACCCTGAGCGCGGCGAATGGCATACTCTTCGACCCCTAGTTTGCCATTTCGCGCAGCCTCTCGGATGTTTTCCACCTCCCATTCCTGGATGCCAGGATTAGAGAAGTCAAACAATCCCTCCCACTCCGGCTCGCTCGTCATTAGTTTTAGCTAGGACGATGCCACACGTACGGCATCCTGCTAAGCCTCCCAGCGGGAGAGCCGAGAAAAAGGCGGCCTCTATAGGCCACCCCGGCCTCAATTGCCTCATCAGCCGAGACTCGAGTCGGCGAGGTCGATCTCCCACTCGATCTCGCGGAACACGTCGGCGCCGATCGTGCCGCTGCGGCGCAGCCGCTCGAGCGCAGCGCGTTCGGCTGCATACGCCTCACGGCGCAGACGGCGTTCCGTCGCCAGCTCGACGTTCTCGGTGCGCGCGACGTCGCCCTCGGGCGAGGCGTCGAGCAGCGCCAGCCGTTGATCGTACTCGCCTTCGAGACGCCCCGCGATCTCCCAGTCGACCGAGCTGGTCAGCGTCGGCTCCAGCTCCCGCAGCCGGTCGCGCGCCGCCCGGGCAGCTTCGTGGCGCGCGAGCGCGGTCGCCCGCGCCTGCTCGGGACCGTCATCGTGGAGCTGCGGACCCAACCATGCCAGCAGCGACGGCAACACGAGGCTGCCGCCGACCAGCGTCACCAGCACGACGCCGAAGGTCAGGAAGAGCACCAGATCGCGATCGGGAAACGCGACGCCCCCGGCCGTCACCGTCGGAATCGCGAGCGCCGCCGCCAGCGAGACGATCCCACGGAGCCCGGTCAGCGCGACGATGGTGACGGCTTGCCAGGTCAACGTCCCCTCGCGGGCACGCGGAGACAACCGGTACGGCAGGTAGAGCGCGACCCACGCCCACGCGAACCGCACCACGACCAGCGCGGCCGTCAGGGCGAGCGTCCAGCCGATCAGCGTCCACAGCGAGTAACGCGCCAACGCGTGGACGATGCTGCGCAGTTGCAACCCGATCAGCGCGAAGGCCGCGCCGTTGAACGTGAAGATGAGCAGCGTCCACACCGAGGCGGTCTGCAACCGCGATTCCGGATCGAAGAGCGAGGGGATCTGCGACATCGCGAGCGCGCAGGCCAGCACGGCGAGCACCCCGGACGCATGGAGCGCGTCGGCCGGCACGTAGACCGCGAACGGCGTGATCAGCGAGACCGACGCTGCGATCAGCGGATCGCTCAGCCCTTTGCGCCGGATGAGCTTCATCAATTTCGCAAGCGCCCACGCGCCGACGAGACCGACGAGGATGCCGACGACGACGACGTAGACGAACTGGAACGCCGCCGTCAGCAGCGAGAACGCGCCGGTCGCGATCGCGACGATCGCGAAGCGGTAGACGACCAGCCCCGAGGCGTCGTTGATGAGGCTCTCGCCGTCGATCACCGCGACCAGTCGGCGCGGCAGCGGGACGATCTGGGTGATCGCGCCGGTGGCGACCGCGTCGGTCGGCGCGAGGATCCCGCCCAGCGCGAAGCCGACCGCGAGCGGCACCCCGATCATCCAGTGCACGAGATACGCGACCGCGACCGAGGTGCCGATGACCAGGCCGATCGAGAGCGAGAGGATCGGCCGTCGGAATCGCGCCAGGAGGCGCGCGTCGCTGGTCCAGCCGTCGCCGAAGATCAACGGCGGTAGAAACAACAGGAACACCAGGTTCGGATCCAGCTCGATCGTCGGCACGCCCGGGATGAGGGCGAGGACGAGACCGCCCACGACGAAGACGACCGGGTACGGAACCCGGACGATCTTCGCCAGCAGGGCCAGCGCGACGATCCCAGCCAGAACGATCGTCAGGAAACCGCCGATCACGTACCTTCAGGACGCGATCGGCGGCGCGGACGTTGCAGCCCTAGTGGTGGTACCCGCGGCCGTGCCAGCCGTGGCTGTCTTGGTAGCGGCCGCCGTGGCCGCGGTAGTACGTGGCGGTGTTGTTGTCCACGTAATAGCGATGACCGCTGCGCACGTAGTAGTACTGGTGGCGGTTGCTGTCGAGGATCAGGCCCCCGACGATGGCGGCCGCGCCGATGATGGCGGCGGTCGAGGCGGCATCGGCCGAGGCCGCCTGCGGTGCGCCGGTGGCGAACGCCGCAGCGAGCCCACCGGCGACGAGGAACGAACGAATGAAAGCAAAGTTCATGGCCGCCTGGTACCCGCGCACGCCCGACCTCTACCCCAGCAAATTCTCAGGTTTACTCGCGAGCTCGACGATTCGTTGACGATTACATCGCGACGGTGACGCCGAGCTCGATACGGCGCTCGGCGCGGATGCGCAAGTCGTCGGGCAGCGGGCGCGCATTGCGCTGAAGCAGCGCGAACAGCTCACGACGCCACGACGGCCAACCGTTCTTCGCCGCCGGCTCGATCTTCGGATCGGCATAGAAGAACGAGGTATCGTCGCGATCGAGATCGAGCCCGAACGCATCACACGACTTGAGGATCGGATCGATGCGCGGCGACTCCATGTAGCCGAAGCGCGCGATCACGCGCACCAGCCGCAGCGAAAAGCGCTCGACGGTCACTCGGTCGACGTCGGTCATGTACGGCGTCGGCGCGCGCGTGATGTTCATGACCACGATGCGTTCTTCTTGCGCGCGNCGGTGGCGTGCCAAGAACGGCACGCCACGCGGATCGGGGGTGAGGAAGACCATCGTGCCCGACTCACCCATCCCGGGCGGCAGCTTCTCGAGCACGTCGTCGATCGGGACCTGCTGCGCCGCCAGCGCTCGGGAGAGAAACTTGCGGCCTTGGAGCCAGGTCGTACTGACGAGCACGAGCACGCTGCTGATCGCCAGCGGGATCCACCCGCCCTCGAGGAACTTCGGCAGCGACGCGAGCACCAGGCTGCCGTCAACGACGATGAACGCGCCCACCAGCGGCGCCGCGGCCAGCACGTTCCAGTGCAGCACGCGGGTGATGACGACGTAGTACGCGAGCGAGGTGCACAGCATCGTACACGCGACCGCCAAGCCGTACGCCGAGGCCAGCGCGTCGCTCGAGCGGAAGGTGATGATCAGGATCGCGCAGCCGATCGCGAGCCAGCGGTTCACCGACGGCACGTAGACCTGGCCCTTGTGCTCCGAGGAGGTGTGTCGCACCGCCACGCGCGGCGCGAGTTGCAGCGCGATCGCCTGCTCGACCAGCGTGAATGTCCCCGAGATGAGTGCCTGCGAGGCGATCACGGTCGCGGCCGTCGCGAGGACGACCATCGGCAGCAAGAGCACGCCCGGCGCGAGCGCGTAGAACGGGTTCCCGAGCGCGTGCGGATTGACCAGCAGCATCGCACCCTGGCCGAAGTAGTTCAGCAGCAACGCCGGAAAGACGACCGAGTACCACCCGTGCACGATCGGCCCGCGTCCGAAGTGCGAGAGGTCGGCGTAGAGCGCTTCGACGCCGGTCACCGCCAGCACGACGCCGCCCAAGATCGTGAACCCCGCCACACCGTGCCGGACGAGGAACGCCGCCGCGAAACGCGGGTCGAGCGCGATCACGATCCCCGGCGCGCGCAGGATCGCGAGCAAGCCGAGCACGCCGATCGCGATGAACCACACGATCATCACCGGGCCGAAGAGGCGACCGACTTTCTCGGTGCCACGGCGTTGCAACGCGAACAGCGCGACGACGACGAGCAGCGAAATCGGCACCACCCAGCGCGCGAACTCCGGTGAGGCGACCTCGAGCCCTTCGACGGCCGAGATGACCGAGATCGCCGGAGTGATCAGGCCGTCGCCGAGCAGCATCGAGGCGCCGATCACGACGATGATCGTCAGCGCGCCGGCTTTGACCACCGCCCCGTACGGCGCGGGCGGCAGCGCCCGCGCCAACAGCGCGAGGATGCCGCCCTCGCCGTCGTGATCGACCCGCATGATGAAGGTGACGTACTTGATGCACACCACCACGATCAGCGCCCAGCAGAGCAAGGAGCAGATGCCGAAGATTGCTGACGGTCCGTGCGTGCCAGCCAAATCCAGGCAGACTTTGAGCGTATAGAGCGGGCTAGTCCCGATGTCCCCGAAAACCACCCCCATCGCCGCGAGGACGAGGGCGAGGTGCGTGCGGGAACTGCGCGCGGTCACGGTCGCCCTTCTCCCCGTTCGGTCGGTGATTTCCCCGCTAGCTCTACGGAATCGGCGACCCAGGTGCCGAACGCTCCCTGCGATGGTCGTGCTCCGAGCCCTAGCGCTCGCGGTTGGGCTCGCGTGCTGTGCACCCGGGCTCGCCGTGGCGCAAACGTTGCCCACCTTGCCCACCGCCGCGCCGGGCGCATTCGACATGCAGCAATCGGGCGTCTACACGACGGCACCGATCGTGCTCGACGGCGCGGTCCTTTTTCGCGTCGCCGCGACCGGCACCGCGACGGCGTCGATCGCCGATCGGGTGACGACGGTCGAAGGCGTCCTGCAGGAGATCGTCGCCAACGTACAACTCGGCGAGACGACCGAGACGGCCTACGATCCGGCGACCTTCCAGGTCACCGTCGTCAACGATCACGGCCAGACCGTGCTGCAGGCGGTCGACGGGCGCCATCATCAGCCGGTCCCGATCATCACCGTCACGACGACCGACGCCGAGTACAACCTGACCACCGTCGCGCAGTTGGCGCAGAGCTGGCGCGCGACGCTCGAACAAGCGTTGGTCGCCGCGCTGCAACAGCGCCAGCCCGCGCAGCTTCGGCTCAACATCCAGCGCGTGCTGATCGCGGCGGGCGTGCTCGTCGTACTCACGCTGGCGCTCGGTTCGATCGTGGTCGGACTGCGGCGCCGCGCCGGTGCGCTCCAGCAGATCCTCGAACAACGCGCCGCCGCGTCCGATGCGCCGCCGCCGACCACCGAAGACACGGAAGAACAGGTGCACCGCAGCCGCCGCCGGTTGCTGGCCTCCGCGCTGCGGCAGGTGGCACCCGAACAGCGGATGCGCGCCTTCAACGCGGTCGCCGACGCGTTGGTCTGGCTCTTGCTGCTGTTGTGGTTCATCGGGCTGACGTGGGGCCTGGGCCGCTTTCCCCAGACGACGACGACCGCCAACGAGCTCTGGCACGGCGCGCTCGGCGTGGCGGGGATTTGGATCGTCGCGGCACTCCTCAACCGGCTCATCGACGTCGTGATTCACCGCGCCGCCTCGGCGTGGCGCGTGCGCTACCTGGCCAGCTCCGAGGAGCGTGCGCGCCACCAGCTGCGCATTCCGACGGTCGCCAACGCGCTGGGCGGCTTCAAGACCTTCCTGGTCGTCTTCGTTGCCCTCCTCGCCTCGCTCGGTCAAGTCGGGTTCCCGATCGGGTCCGTCGTCACCATCGGCGGGATCGCCGCGTTGGGCATTTCCCTGGCAGCACAGAACCTCGTGCGCGACTTCGTCAACGGCTTTCTCGTGCTGTTCGAAGATCAGTACGTCGTCGGCGACTACGTGACGATCAACGCCCAGAGCGGTCTGGTCGAGAACCTCACGCTGCGGATCGCGCAGATCCGCGATGCGAGCGGGAATCTGATCACGATCCCGCACAGCTCGGTCACGTCGGTCGCGAACCACTCGCGCGGCTGGTCGCGCGTCGACTACGTCGTCTCGGCTGCTCCCGACGCCGATCCGGACGCCGCCGTTGCCGCGGTTCGCGCGGCCATCGAAGCGGTGGCGTCCGACGCCGCCTGGCGCGACGCGATCGTGACGCCGATCGAATGGATCGGGGTCGACAGCGTCACCAAGGATTGGCTCGCGATTCGCGCCGCGGTGCGGACCGCGCCGCTCCGGCAGTTCGCGGTCCGCCGCGAGCTCAACGCGCGGGTCGCGGCAGCCTTCCGCGAGGCCAAGATCGGCTTCGGCCTGGCGATCGCGGGCGAGGACTACTACCACTAGCATGCCCCCGATCATCGAAACCCGCGACCTGCGCAAGGTCTTTCGCAGCCTGAAGCGCCGGCCGGGGATGGGCGGCGCGCTGCAAACGCTCTTCTCGCGCGATTACGAGGACAAGGTCGCGGTCGAAGGCGTCACCATGGCGCTCGAGCCCGGAGAGCTGGTCGGCTACATCGGCCCCAACGGTGCCGGCAAATCGACCACGATCAAAATGCTGACCGGGATCCTGGTCCCAACCTCGGGCGAGGTGCG
>JBEKAU010000134.1:0-6925 GCA_050015755.1 Vulcanimicrobiaceae bacterium
GCCGACGAGGCGGCCGTCGCGCACGCGGACATCGCCGTTGATGATGCTCAAGTCGACCTGCGGGATGCGGCAGAAGACGAGTGACGCGAGTGCGTCGTGGACGCTGCCGCCGGCGGTCCACAGGTCGTCGGCGCGCACGCCGATCAGGTCGGCGGCCATGCCGGGAGCGAGCTGGCCGATGTCGTCGCGGCCGAGCACCTCGGCGCCGCCGCGGATCGCGATGCGCAGCGCTTCACGCGCCGACATCGCCGCCGCACCGTGCTGCACGCGCTGCAGCAGCATCGCGTGCCGTACCTCGTCGAGCAGGTGCGACCCGTCGTTGGACGCGGAGCCGTCAACACCGAGGCCGACACGCATCCCCGCGTCGCGCTGCGCGAGCACCGGCGCGATCCCCGACCCGAGACGCATGTTCGAGGTCGGGCAGTGGGCGACGCCCGTGCGCGACCAGCCCAGGCGCGTGAACTCGCTGTGATCCATGAAGATGGCGTGCGCGAACCACACGTCGGGGCCGCTCCAGCCCAGCGATTCGGCGAACGGCACCGGCCGCGCGCCGTACGTCTCCAGACAGTACCGTTCTTCGTCGCGCGTCTCGCAGAGATGGGTGTGGAGATGGACGTGCTGGTGGCGCCGCGCCAACTCGGCGCTCGCGCGCATCAGGTCGGGCGTCACCGAGAACGGCGAGCACGGTGCGACGACGATGCGCGTCATCGCGAAGCGCGCGGGATCGTGGTGCTCGCGGATGACGCGCTCGGTGTCGGCCAGGATCACGTCTTCGTCCTCGACCGCCTCGTCGGGCGGAAGGCCGCCTTGCGAGCGGCCGCGCGACATCGAGCCGCGCGAGGCGTGGAACCGCAGTCCCAAGTCGCGTGCGACCGCGATCTCGTCGTCGACGCGCGTCCCCTTCGGCCACAGGTAGCCGTGGTCGGCGGCGGTCGTACAGCCGGAGAGCAGCAGCTCGGCGACGGCGATGGCGGTCGCGGCGCGGATCGCTTCGGGCGTCAGGCGCGCCCAGATCGGGTAGTGCGCGACGAGCCAGTCGAACAGCTCGGCGTCCTGCGCGATCGGCAGCGCGCGCGTCAGCGTCTGGAAGAAGTGATGGTGCGTGTTGACCAGGCCCGGCAAGAGCACCAGGCCGCGCGCGTCGACCACCTCGTCGGCCTGCGCCGTGAGCGCGTCGGTCGGGCCGACCGCCTCGATCGCGTTGCCACGCAGCAGGACCGCGCCGTCATCGAACGTGCGCATCGCGTCGTCGAAGGTCGCGACCAGCGTGGCGTGGCGGAGGAGCAGCGTGCGCACCCCGAGCGCTATCGCAGGGAAGGCGCCGACGCCTGCCGGTGGAACCCGCCGGGATGACGAGCATCGCCGCCTTGAACGCGGCCGACCGCGACGCGTTCGTCGCGGCGATCGGCTTCGCGTTCGAGGACTCGCCGTGGATCGCCGCTGCCGCCTGGGAGCGCCGGCCCTTCGTCGACCGCGACGCCCTGCACGGCACGCTCGTCGGCATCGTCGAGGCGGCGCCGATGGACCGCCGCGTCGCGCTGATCGCCGCGCACCCCGACCTCGCCGGCCGCGTCGCGCGCGAAGGTCGCCTCACCGCTGCCTCGACCGGCGAGCAACGCGCGGCGGGCCTGGACCGGTTGACCGACGCGCAGCGGGCCCGCTTCGAGACCGCGAACGGCGCCTATCGCGCGAGATTCGGTTTTCCGTTCGTCATCTGCGCGCGCGAACACGACGCCGAATCGATCCTCGCCGCGATGGAGCATCGCGTCGCCAACGATCGCGACGCCGAGATCGCGACCGCGCTGGCCGAGATCGCGAAGATCGCCCGCTTGCGTCTCGAAGACGCGGTGGCGGCATGACCGGCTACATCCTCGACTGGCTGAACCTCATCTTCCGCTGGGCGCACCTGATCGCGGGCATCTCGTGGATCGGCGCGTCGTTCTACTTCGTGTGGATCGACGACAGCCTGCGCACCGACGTCTCCGACGAGGACACAGCGCGCGGTATCCACGGCAAACTGTGGAGCGTGCACGGCGGCGGCTTCTATCACAACCAGAAGTACATGACCGGCCCGCGCGGCGAGCCGCTGAGCACGGACTTGCACTGGTTCTACTGGGAAGCCTACTCGACGTGGATCACCGGCATGGCGATGCTCGCCATCATCTACTGGGCCGGCGCTTCGACGTTCCTCATCGATCCCGCGGTGCTGGCGCTCACGCCGCCCGAGGCGATCGCCATCAGCATCGGCGTGCTGATCGTCGGCTGGTTCGTGTACGATGGCCTGTGCCGCGTCTTCGAGGACAATCCCGTCGCGCTGTGGACGTCGATTTGCGTCGTGCTCTTGGCCGCCGACTACGGGCTGTTCCACGTCTTCGGCGGGCGCGGCGCGTATATCCACGTCGGCGCGATCGTCGGCACGATCATGGTCGCCAACGTCTTCTTCATCATCATCCCGGGCCAGCGGCGCGTCGTCGCGTCGCTGCGTGCCGGCCAGCCCCCGGACACGCGGCCCGGCAAGCTCGGCAAAATGCGCTCCGTGCACAACACCTACTTCACGCTGCCGGTGCTGTTCATGATGATCAGCAACCACTATCCGATGACGTACGGCAGCTCGTGGGGTTGGCTGATCCTCGCGCTGATCTCCGCCGCCGGGGTGCTGGTGCGGCGATTCTTCCTTCTCAGCCACAAACACAAGCTGGTCGTTGCGCTGCCGGTGACGGCCGCCGTCATCCTGGCGGTGGCGGGAATCATCATCGTCCCGCATCCCCAGCCGGCCGCTGCCGGCGCGCCGGCACCGACCTGGGCGCAGGTGCAGCCAATCCTCGCGCAGCGGTGTGCCGTCTGTCATGGCGCACATCCGACGGAGGCGGGGTTCACCGCGCCGCCCGAAGGCGTACTGCTCGACAACCCCACCAGCGCGCACGCGAACGCATCGCGGATCGAGCAGCAGGCCGTCACCACCCACGCGATGCCGCTCGGCAACATCACCGGCATCACCGACGCCGAGCGCGCGACGCTCGGCGCGTGGATCGCCGCCGGAGCACCGATACCATGAGCGCCACCCTCTCGACGCACGTCCTCGACACCGCCCAGGGTCGGCCGGCCGCAGGCATCGCCGTGACCCTCTTCGCGATCGACGGCGCGGTGCGCACGGAGCTGGCGCGGGCGGTGACGAATTCCGACGGGCGGACCGACGGACCGATCGCCGCGAGCCTCGACGCGGGCACGTACGAACTGGTCTTCGCGGTCGGCGCCTATTTCGCCGAGACCGGAACCGCCGCATTCTTCGACCTCATCCCCGTGCGGTTCGTGATCGGCGCATCCGGCAAGTACCACGTCCCGTTGCTGCTCTCGCCCTGGAGTTACAGCACCTACCGAGGAAGCTAACGGCGCTTCACGTGCCGCGAAGCGCGGCCTGCACGCGGGCGCCAAGTCCCTTGAGGCGCTTCACGGGTTCGTTCGCGTACACGAAGCGGATGTACGATGCGCCGTGCCTTTCGCCCCAGCCGGCCATGGGCGTCGCGCAGACGTCCTGGTCGAGTAATCGCTGCGCCATCATTGCGCCGTCGATGCCGTAGTCACACACGCGCAGCAGCATCGACCATCCGCCTCCCGGCATGCCGAACGGCAGACCGGCGAGTTCTTCGGCGATCAGGTCGCGTCTGGCTTGCAGCTCGGCGACATACGGGCCGATCGTCGCTTCGGATCGCTCGAGCGCGACGGCGACAGCCTCCTGCGCGATGCCGACCGGCACGACGACGTTCGCCAAGGAGACGGTGGTGATGTCGGGCATGAACGTTTCCGGGGCGACGATCCAGCCGACGCGCCAGCCGATCATGCGCAGCTCCTTCGCCGACGAGCCGACGGTGATCGTTCGCTCGGCCATTCCTTCGAGGCCCGCGGGGTGAAGGACGCGACGGCCGTCAAAGAGCAGTCGTTCCATCGCCGCATCGAGGATCAGAATCAGGTCGTGCTCTCGGCAGAGCGCGGCAACCAGGGACCAGTCGTCTTCATCCAGCACGCCGCCGGAAGGCATCGACGGCGACATCAGCAGCATCGCCTTCGTTTGTGGACCAACTGCTGCACGCAGCGCGTCGTGGTCCAACGTCCATTCAGATCCCGGTGAGAAGCGGCACGGCGCAAATTTCGGAACGCCGCCGGCGAGGTGGACGCGATTGATCAAGCCGGCGTAGGTCGGGTCGGTGACGATGACTTCGTCGCCGACCTCGACGGTCGCCAGCAGCACGTTCAGGATGCCGGACAGGCCACCCGCCGAGATGATGCAGTTGCGCTCGCCGGAATAGGCGACACCGGAGATGCGCGAGACGTGCCGCGCCGCCGCCTCGCGCAAGCGGAGCTGCCCGACGAAGGGCAGATAGCTATTCGCGGCGTCACTCGAGGCTGCCGCGCGGGTCAGCGCGATCGCTTCCGCATCCGGCGGGATGTCGACGTCGAGGTTCTCGAGACGGAGCAGATCCCGGCCGGACGCGTCGGCGATCGAACCCATGCGGTCGACGCCGATGCCGGCGATGTGGCGCAGCCGAGCGGGACGACGATCTATAGCTCTGCCGCCTTGAACGCGGCCCAGCCGCCGAACTGCGAGATGTCCTTGTAGCCGCGCTCTTCGATGAGGGCGCGCGGGTAGATCATCGCGTTGACCTTGGTACCGTCTTCCATCTCGACGGGGTGTTCGTAGAGGTTCGGCGGTTCGGTCGCGATCAGGTGCTCGTGCTGCGCGTCGGTCATCTCGTAGATCTCGCCGGCAATCGCGATGCCGCCGCTGGGGACTTCGTAGATGCCGGGGTGCTGGTCGTCGACGGAGTGGAGGCGGTACTTGGGCGCGGTCTTCGCTTCGCGCACGAGCTTCGCGTCGCCGAGGTTGCCGTGGTCGGGTTGGCCGCGCAGGGCGGAGCCGCAGATGAAGAACTGCATCGGGATTCCTTCGGTCGTGGGTGAGGGTTAGTAGCGGTCCGCAGCGGCGAGCAGCGCGGATTCCAGGGCGTCGACGCCGAGTTCGAGATCGGCCGGCTCGGTCCGTTCCGAGCCGACGTGGCTGCGGCCGCCGACGCTGGGGACGAAGATCATCGCGGTGGGTGCGATCGTGGCGATGCACATCGCGTCGTGGCCGGCGCCACTGGGGACGTCCAACGTTCTGGGGTCGAGCGCGAGGCACCGTTCGCGCACGAGCGCGCGCAGCGCGGGGTCCATCGGCACGGCGGCGCGGTGCTCGATGAGCGTCACCTCGACCCGCACGCCGCGCGTTGCGACGGCCCGCTCAGCGGCGGCGCGCAGCGCGCTCTCGACCGCGACGATGCGGGTGTTGTCGACCGAACGCGCGTCGACGCGAAAGGTGACGCGGCCCGGAACGATGTTGGTCTGGTTCGGGTCGACCTTCAGCCAGCCGACGGTCGCGACCGTGTCGTCGAGTGCACGCGCGGCTGCTTCGATCGCGAGGATGAGCTCGCTGGCGGCGCAGAGCGCGTCGGCGCGGGTGCGCATCGGCACCGTGCCGGCGTGGCCGGCTTCGCCGTCGATCGTCACCGCGAGGCGGCGTTGGCCGGCGATCGCCGTCACCGCGCCCAGGCGCACGCCGGCGTGCTCGAGGATCGGCCCTTGCTCGATGTGCAATTCGACGTACGCGGCCGGCGGCGGGAATCCGTCGCGCACCGGAACGTCCGGCAGCAGCCCCGTCGGACCGGTGAGTGCGTCGAGGAACGAAACGTCGTCGTCGCCGACCAGCGCCTCGAGCTCGCTATACGGCGTCAGCCCGGCGTAGACGGAGCTGCCGAGACACCCGAGCGGAAAGCGGCTTCCCTCTTCGCCCGCCCAGCCGACGGCTTCGAGCGCACGCCGCGGATGCTCGCCGCGCGCGGCGATCCGCCCGAGCACTTCGAGTCCCGCGACGACGCCGTACGCACCGTCGTATGCGCCACCGTCACGCACGGTGTCGAGGTGCGAGCCGGTCTGTACCGGCGGCCCCGGCTCGCGGCCATCGAGCCGCGCGAAGACGTTGCCGGCGCGGTCTTGTTCGACGTGCAGCCCGGCGGCACGCGCCCAGCCGACGAACCGTTCGCGTGCCGCGCGCTCCGGGACCGTGAACAGCGCCCGATCGATGCCGTCCGGCGTGGCCCCCAGGGTGGCGAGATCCGCCAGCCGCTCGTGGAGCGTGAGCCTCATCGTTGCGCCGCCGCGGCCAAGTCGAGCCGCGCCAGATACGCCGAGCGCAGCGGACCATCGAGGAACGAGGCCTCGAAGCTGTTGCGCGCCAGCGTCACGAGGTCGCCGGTGCCCAGGCCGAGCGCTTGCGCAACGCCGTCGAAATTCTCGCCGACATAACCGCCGAAGTACGCCGGGTCATCGGAGTTGACCGTCGCGACGAGTCCGGCCTCGAGCATGCGCGCGAGCGGATGATCCGCCAACGTGTCGACGACGCGCAGCTTGACGTTGGAGAACGGGCACACCGTCAGCGGGATCCGTTCGTCGCGCAACCGCGCGACCAAGCGTGGGTCTTCGAGGCTGCGCACGCCATGATCAATCCGCGAGACGTGCAGCGCGTCGAGCGCATCGGTGACGTACTGCGGCGGCCCTTCTTCGCCGGCATGCGCGACGGTCTTCCAGCCCTCCGCGAGCGCGCGGCTAAAAACGCGGGCGAACTTCTGCGGCGGGTTGCCGACTTCGGCCGAATCCAAGCCGACCGCGACGATGCGATCGCCGTACGGGAGTGCCTGCGACAGCGTCGCCAGTGCCGACTCCTCGCTCTGGTCGCGCAGGAAGCACATGATCAGCGAGGTCGTGATGCCGTGACGCGCTTCGCTCTGCCGCAGAGCCGACCACAGCCCATCGATGACGGTCGCGAACGGAACGCCGCGCGCGGTGTGCGCTTGCGGGTCGAAGAAGATCTCGGCGTGGACGACGCCTTGCGCCG
>JBEKAU010000135.1:0-6923 GCA_050015755.1 Vulcanimicrobiaceae bacterium
TTTGACTTGGTCCGTGGCGACGGAAAAGAACCTATGAAGTTCTTGGACGCTCGGTTTTTCGTCGTTGTTGAAATGGAAGTCGCGAATGGGGTCACTACCAATTGCGGTATTGACGTCAGTGGAGCGGACTATTGACGTCTTACCGTAGTTAAGCTCGAGTTGAAAATCTCTCGCTGCAGCTTCAATCCGGTGAAGCATATCGTTGGCGTCGGCTTCCGAGTCGAAGCCAAGGAAGTAGTCATCGACGTACCGATAGCCAAGCACGTTTTTCCCCGACATGGCCGCCTCGTCGATTCGAGCGGCAACAAGTTCGCTTATTATGTGGGACGAGTCCGGGCCGACCGGGATGCCGATGGTTTGGCCATCTTGGCCATTCCGCGTCGCGGTATCAAGCGCGTTGCCGTATAAGGTGTCCGAATGGTTCGCCTTTGCAACGGCCTTCCCGTGAATCGCCCATGGAATCGCGTGCGTGTACACTGATGAAAAGAATCGAGCGATGTCCGTCTGCAGAATGAACCGGTGGTCGGCCGAGAATTGAAGTTGCAACTCCGACAGGCTTTGAGTCGGCCCGAGGTTGGTCGCTCGATTGCGCTCAACGTTTGACGGGGTGGCAAACCGCGGGCGGCTTACGCATATTGGGCTGGCGCGAAGTATTTTGTTGATGTTCGGCCAGTTCGCGGAGATGACATCTGCCTGGTCGGCGCAGCTCTTCGGATGAATGATCCGAACCATTCGTCGTGCTTGGTTCGCCATCGACAGATGAAAGAAGCCGGCTGTCGTCAGTTTGGGCTTGACCTTGCGGAGAGTTGGTAACAGGCTCCGGAAATGGCGTGCGAAAGACGTCGAGTTAAACTCAAGAGGCAGCTCTTTCGGAAGATAGCCCACCTCGACGAGGCGCTTCGCGCGATCTAAGGGCATTAGACCAACAAATCCGTTACTTGTGGCGCAGCACTTTGAAGAGTTTGCGGACGCGTCTCTAAGCCGCGGTCTTGGCCTGTTGCCAGAGGTCTTCCAACTCATCCAGCGTCATGTCGACGAGTTGGCGGCCGTCGGCGAGGGCGTAGGCTTCCATGTAGCGGAAGCGTTTGTCGAACTTGGCGTTGGCGTCGCGCATCGCGCCTTCGGCGTCGATGCCCAGGCGCCGCGCCAAATTGACGACGGTGAAGAGCACGTCGCCGAGTTCCTCGCGCACGTGCGGGTCTTCGGGCTTCAAGTCACCGGCGCGTAAGCGCGCGTCGGCCAGCTCGCGCAACTCTTCCGAGAGCTTTTCGGTGATCTCGCGGGCGTCGGTCCAGTCGAAGCCGACGCGGGCGGCCTTCTCTTGCATCTTCTGGCCGCGTTGGAGCGAGCCCATCTGCGTCGGGATGCCGTCGAGTTTCGAGGTGCGCGTGAGGCCGGTCGCTTCTTGCGACTTGAGCACTTCCCAATTGGCCCACACCTGCTCGACGCTGGCGACGGCGACGTCGCCGAAGACGTGCGGGTGGCGGCGGATCATCTTGTTGGAGAGGCCGTCGATGACGTCGGCGACGGAGAACTTGCCGCGTTCGGTCGCGAGCTGCGAGTGGAAGACGATCTGGAAGAGCAGATCGCCCAGCTCCTCGCAGAGTTCGCTGTCGTTGCCCTGTTCGATCGCGTCGACGACTTCGTACGTCTCCTCGATCAGGTAGCGCACGAGCGAGGCGTGGGTCTGTTCGCGGTCCCACGGACACGAACGCCGGAGCCGAGCCATGATCTCGACCAGATCGTCCCAACTGTGATGCGTCGAGCCGGGCGGGAGCGGAACGAGCGGCATCGTGATCGACGCCGAGAGCGTGGCACGCGGCATGCCGGGGATGATCTCGGCGTCGATGTTGGCGCGTTCCATCGCGCGCAGCAGCACCGGCAAGCCGAGGAAATCCGAGAGCGGGTTGCCGAGCACGCCCAAGCCCAAGTCGCGCTGATCGATACGATCGACGAAGGTGTCGATCACTTCGGTCGAGCCGCGCAGGAAGAGGCCCTGGTCGACGATGAGCGCGCGCTCGATCGTGACGCCGTCGCTCTCGAGAAAGCGGACGAGCTCGGGCGGCGCGAGGACGGTCGCGGCGCGCCCGACGGCACGCAGCGACTCCCGGCTGCCCAAGGTGAGGAGGCCGGGGTCACCCGGGCCCAGGCCGACGATCCGAATCATGGCTCAGCCTGGAATTCGCGAGGCGGGGTCGTTCCGACTCCCGCCTCGCGCGGTGGGGTTACTTGGTCGCGGTCGGCGCGGGGCTGGCCGCCGCCGACGGCGTGGCCGGCGCGGCAGCGGTGGTCGCCGCGGGAGCCGGCGCCGCTGGCGCAGGCGTGGTCGGCGGGAACAAGTCAGCATAGCGCGGGTCGAAGACCTGGATGTTGGCCTGCGACTTGAGCTGCTGCATGAAGACCGGAACCTGCTGCGACTCTTGCTGCTGCGTGAGCTGCGCCTTGATCTGATCCTTGACCGTCGCGAAGTTGGCCTTCGTCGCCGGGTGCTTCGCTTCGACCTGGATGATGTGGTAGCCGAACGGCGACTTCACCGGGCCGACGATCTGACCGACCTTGGCCGCGAACGCGGCGTCCTGGAACGCCGGCACCATCTGGCCGCGGCCGAAGAAGCCGAGTTCACCGCCCTTGTCCTTGGTCGAAGGGTCGGTCGAGTATTGCTTGGCCAGCGCGACCCAATTGCCGCCCGCCTTGACCTTGTCGAGGACGATCTTTGCCGTGGCGGGATCGGCGACTAGGATGTGGCGCGCGTCGACCTGTTCGGGCTTGTCGAACTGCGCGTGATTCTTATCGAAGAACGCCTTCACGTCGGCGTCGCTGACGTGGATGTTCGGCGCGACCGCCTTCTCGAGCACGAGTTGCTGGCGCAGGATGTTCTGCACGTCCTGCTCGGTGAGACCCTGCTGCTTGAGGATCTGCTCGAACTGGCCGGGCGGATACTTCGCCTTGATCTCCGCTTCGCGCTTGTCGATGTCGGCTTGCGTGACATTGACGTGCTTGTCTTGCGCGTAGGTGTCGATCAGCTTCTGCTGGACGAGCTGGTTGAGGGTCTGCTTGGCGGCCGGGCCACTCTCGAGCTTGGCATCGAAATCGGCCTTCGAGATGTTCTGGCCGTTCACCGAGGCGATGTTGCCACCGCCCCCTCCGGATGAACAGGCGGCAAGCGAGACGCTGAGCGCAGCGACACCGAGCGCGGCGACGGCGCGGAGGTTACGAGACATCGGTTCTCCGTCAATGGACAGGACGTGAAAAGGCGGAGGGAAATGCGTCCTCCGCACGACCAGGGCGGGTTCGGGGCGCAGGGAGCGCGTCCTCTCGAAAATCCCTTGGATTTCCGAGGCGGGAAGGTGCGGGCCATTCGCCGCAACGAGGCGGCGTGAGCGAGCCCCTGCTGTTGGTTCTCGGCCTGGCCGTGACCATCGCCTTCGCGATCCTCGCCCGCTGGCTCGCGCTGCCGCAGCCGATCGTTTTCGTCCTCGGGGGCGGCGTCCTGGCCTTCTTGCCGGGGCTGCCCGAGGTGCGGATCTCCCCCGACTGGATCTTCCTGGCAATCCTCCCGCCGCTGCTCTTCGGGGCCGGTTGGTCGACGGACTGGAAGCTCTTCAGAACCAACCTGCGAGCGATCATGCTGCTCGCGGTCGCCCTGGTGGTGGTCTCGACCGTCGCGGCCGCCGGGGTGGTCCATTGGCTCTTCCCGGCGTTCGGCTGGGCGGCGGCGTTCGTGGTGGGGGCGATCGTCTCGCCGCCGGACGCCGTCGCGGCGGTAGCGATCTTCGAGCGGTTCTCGATCCAGCGCCGCATCGTGACCATCCTCGAGGGCGAGGGGATGGTCAACGACGCGACCGCACTCGTGCTCTACGGCTATGCGGTGACGGCGGTGACGACGGGGACGTTCTCGCTCCCGCGCGCGGCGGTCTCGTTCGTCTTCGTCGTCGTGGGCGGCATCGCGGCGGGACTGCTCGTCGCGTGGATCTTCCACAAGCTCAGCCGGCTGCTCAACAAGCTCGATCTCAACGACTCGACGCTGCAGAACGTGATCATCATCCTGGCGCCGTACGCGGCGTATCTGGGCGGTCAGGCCATTCACGTCTCGGCGGTGCTCGCGACCGTCACGGCGGGCATCATGCTCTCGCGCTTCTCGGTCTCCCTCACGCCGCAGGCGCGGCTGGTCGGCAACAACGTGTGGGACGTCTGGCTCTCGCTGCTCGATGCGCTCGTCTTCCTCGCGATCGGGCTGCAGGTGCGCAGCATCGTGCGCGACGACCCGCACGCGCTCACCCTGTTGCCGGCCGCGCTGCTGATCTCGGCGACGCTGATCGTCGTGCGGCTGTTGTGGATCTACCCGGCGGCGTGGCTCCCGCGCCAAATCCCGGCCATTCGGCGCAACGATCCGATGCCGTCCTGGAAATATTTGATCGTGCTGGGCTGGAGTGGTATGCGCGGCATCGTCTCGCTCGCGGCGGCGCTGGCGCTGCCGTTTTCCTTTCCCGGCCGCAACGCGATCATCTTCGTCGCCTTCGTGGTGATCTTCGTGACGCTGGTCGGCCAAGGACTCACGCTGATCCCGCTCCTGAAACTGCTGAAATTGAACGATGACGGGGATCCGGCCGAACGCGACCTGGCGGCACGCGTCGCCGCGCTGCAGGCTGGGGAGCGTGAGTTACGCAGGCTCGATGCGCAGGCGCAGACCGACGAGCAGCACGAGATCGTGCAGCGGCAGCTCGACGAGTACGTGCACCGCATCGAGCATTTGCAAGGTCACGAAGGGCAGCGCACCCCGGCCGAGAGCAGTGCCAGCAAGTACGACCACGACACGCAGTTGTCCGCGCTGCAAGCCGAACGCCACAAGATCGCGGAGCTGCGCGACGCCGGCAAGATTCCCGACGAGGTCTTCCGCACGATCCAGTACGACCTGGATCTGGCGGAGTCGCGCCTGGTCTAAGCGGAGAGCAGCTGGGTCAGCGTGGGGAAGGCGCCCTGCGCGTCGCGTTCGACGACGAGCGTCGGTCGTTGCTCGACCCGCACCGGTTCGCGGCGACGCGCGCCGCCGCCGGTGACGTGAACCAGGATGTGTTCGTCGACGCCCACCTCGCCGGCGCGCACGGCGCGTACGAGCGAGGCCAACGTCACGCCGGCGGCCGGCTCGACGTCCATCCCTTCGAGGTCCTCGAAGAGCCGCATCGCGGCGCGCACTTCGGCGTTCTCGATCGCGTAGGTCGTGCCGCCGCTCTCGGCGAGCGCGTCGCGCACGCCGCCGGCCGTCGCGTACGGCGGCGCGACGTTGGAGAGCACCGAGGCGGCGATGCGACGCACCTGGTCGCGCGCGACCAGCGGACTGCGTTCGTCGAGGGTCGCGCTGCGGCCGACCCAGGCGTCGTGGATCGGCGTGAAGGGAGCGTTCTGGCTGAGCATCAGCCGCGGCAGCCGGGTGCCGTGGCGTCCGTCCGCGATCAAGCGCAGCGAGGCTTCGTGGGCGGCCAGCGCGCCGGCGCCGCTGCCGACGCCTTGGAAGTAGGCGTCCGGGAGGTGGCCGATCGCTTCGACCGCCTCGAGCATCGCGGTCCCCATCCCATCGCGGCGCGCGACGTTGCGCACGCCGCCTTCGAGGACGAAGCCGTCTTCGGCGACCAGGCCGCGCGCGAGCGCGATCGCGTCTTCGTACTGGCCGCCCTCGACCGCGACGATCCGCACGCTCGGCCCGATCCGCACCAGCGCCGCCAAGCGCTCCCAGGCATCACCGGGGATGATGATGAGGACCGGCGCGTCGATCTCGGTCGCCGCGCGGGCGAATGCGGCGGCGGTGTTGCCGGCCGAGGAGATCACCAGCGTGCGCGATTCACCGCGGGCCAACCGGCCCAGCACCGCGTAGGCTTCGAGCTCTTTGAAGGTCGTCGTCTCGAGGGTGGCGCCCCGCTCGGGCCACCAGCCGCTGAACGCGATCCACAGCGAGCGTAGGCCGAGGTGCGAGGCCAACCCGGTGCTTTGGTAGACCGTGCTGCGGGCGAAGGTCGCCAGCGCTCGCCCCCGGGGCAACCAGCGTCCGTAGCGCAGCAGCGAGGGAACGTCGTCGACCTCGAACGCGCGCTGGTAGACCGTCCGCAGGAGCGAGGGTGCGTGCGCATGCGGGCAATCGAGGACGACGCCGTCGTCCTCGAACACCGCGGCGCAGCCGCAGCACCGGAGCTGGTAGTCCCTCCCGGTCGTCACCTCTGTGGTATCGGCAGGAGGTCCGGCAGCCTCCAGGGCGGCCATCGGAGGCTGCGGAACCGTCCGATCTCGTGACTCGCTTCTTTGTCGTGTCGACCCCGCGGACGGGCAACGTCTACATGCGCCGCGTCCTCACCGGGGTACTCGGGATCGAGAACCTCGCGCTGTGGACGCCCGGCGAAGTGCCATGGCGGTTTTTGCCGCCCGACGTATCGGTCGGCATGCACTGGCGCCACAGCCGCGAGTTCGAAAATTTCTTACGCGAGCGGAATTTCCGCGTCGTGGTCACGGCGCGCCATCCGCTCGATGTGCTGATCTCCATCCTGCACTATGCGCCGACGAACGAGGAAGCGTATCGCTGGCTCGAGGGCGAGTGTGGCGACGAGCGCGACCTCGTCGCCGGGACGACGCCGGTCGACGAGGCCTTTGTGCGCTACGCGCTGAGCTGGCGCTTTGCAGCCCTGCTCGACGTGAGCGTGGCGTGGTCGGCGCGCGCTGACGCGATCCTGCGCTACGCGGAGTTCGTCGCCGAGCCGCACCGCGAGATCAACGGGCTGCTGCGGCAGTTCGGGCTGACGGCCGCGCGCGACATCGACTCTCAGCTCTGGGAGTACTCGCCGACCCGCACGCGCCTGCAGACACCGGGCCACTACTGGCAAGGCTCACCCAACCATTGGCGTCGCATGATCGTGCCGCAGCTCGCGAACGCGATCCGC